>JAJZEQ010000259.1 GCA_021851345.1 Pseudomonadota bacterium | reverse complement strand
GTCGATTTCCCGGATACCCGCAATGCCGGCAAAAGCCTTCGCCTGGCTGCGCAAGGTGCCGTGAGTGAGCCAGACCGGCAGATTGAATTTGCGCGCGATACGCGCCACACCGCCGATGTGGTCGCCGTGCTCGTGCGTGACCACGATGCCGCCGAGTTGCCCGGGGGACACGCCCAGCCGCTGCAAACGCATCAGCGTATCCTGCAATCCAAATCCGCAATCCATCAGCACCAGCGTGTTGCCGGCCGCGACCAGCAGCGCGTTGCCTTCGCTGCCGCTACCCAGGGATGCAAAGCGCATGGAGCTGAAAATTCACTTCATTGCTTGTTGACAGTTTTATAGATGGCGTCAAGCATCTCTCCGCTTGCCTTGTTGCTTGCACCGCTCTGGTCGATCACCGACACCACGCAGCTTGTTCCGCCATCCTTGACGATCACGCGATAGTGCCTGGAGGTGTCCACGTTGCTTTTCCAGAACTTCAGGCTGTCGAACCAACCGCTCTCGATCTTGATCGGGCGCAGGTAATAGATGCCCTTTTCGCGATCCTTGTCCTCCACTCCCAAGCCCGCATTTTCGATAGCCAGCCCGACTTTGCGCCAGGACCGGTCGAAGGTGTCGTTCATCACGATAATGGTGTTGCCGTCGGAAATCTCGCGCAGAACGGCGGATCCAGGCAGTTCCGGCGCGGTGATGGTCGCCGGCCCTGCAGCCACTACCGCGCTGGCTGCCACGGTGCTGACCGCAGCCACCGAGCTGGCCGGAGTCGGGAGCTGATTGTCTGCAATCTCGTCCATTGCCCGTTGTTCGCTGCCGCCAAAACGCACCATCAAACGCTGCAGCATGATCGCCTCTTTCTCCGGATCATTGCCGTTGGATTGCCATTTGGCAATTTTCCTGTCAGTGGAGAATACCTCCACCATGCCGCGCTGGGAGATATACACCTCGGTACTCGCCCCGTCCTGGCTGCGCTCCAAACGTGTTGTGTACTGGTCGCGCTCACCAACAACATAGGTGTCGTCGTCGAGCGGACTTTCGTTATTATTCGAATAATCGTATTTAGGCAACAGGCCTTTCATCTCGTACCAGCCGGTTTCCATCACGCCCGCCGCCCGGTCCTGCTTCCTGACTTCCAGGCCGCTCTGTTGCCAGAAAGTCTTGACGATAGGCCATACGTTTTCCGCCTTGTCGTTGATCACCAGCCAGCGCTGATTGCCGCTGCGCTTCAGGCTGACGCCCGGAATGTCGGGCAAGACACCGGTTGCTCCAGCGGACCTGGTTTTGCTGCTGTTGCTGTAATCCGAAAAAGTCGTGGCATTCCCGGCAGTTACATCCGGCATCTTGAAACGCGGGTCGCCCAGAGGGGTGGTCAGATCGGGCGGCAGGTCGAGTGTCGGCAATTTCGCCGCGGCGGCACCGTAATCAATATGACTTGAATCGTTCCCAAACGAACTGCAACTCATCAACGACACCAGCACTGCGGTGGAAATACCGATACGGACAACTCTCATTGCATCTCTCTTTGGCTAAAATATTCGATGGCTGGCAACCCGGCTTACCCGATGCGGACGCCGGCCTGGCGCATCGCGTCCTCGACCGCGGCATATGCGGCCTGCGACAGGGGAGTGAGCGGCAAACGCAGCGTGTTCTTCATCAGACCCATGCGCGCCACCGCCCATTTGACCGGGATCGGGTTGGCCTCGACGAACAGCTTGCTGTGCAGGCCGAGCAGGCGGAAATTGATTTCGCGCGCCCTGGCGACTTCGCCGTTGCGCGCGGCGGCGCACATCTCGTGCATCAGCGCCGGTGCGACATTCGCCGTCACCGAGATCGAACCGTGCGCGCCCAGCAGCAGCAATGCCAGCGTGCTGGCATCGTCGCCGCTGTACACGGCAAAACCTTTCGGCGCGCGCTGCAACAGTTCGCTGCCGCGCCCGATGTCGCCGGTCGCGTCCTTGATGCCGATGATGTTGGGTATCTGCGCCAGGCGCAGCACCGTGTCATTGCTCATGTCGGCCACGGTGCGCCCCGGCACGTTGTACAGGATGTGCGGCATGTCCACCGCTTCGGCGATGGCCTTGAAGTGCAGATACAAACCCTGCTGGGTCGGCTTGTTGTAATAGGGAACCACGGACAGCGATGCATCCGCACCGGCCTTTTTCGAGAACGCGGCCAACTCGATCGCTTCGGCAGTCGAGTTCGCGCCTGTCCCGGCGATAATCGGAATGCGCTTCGCGGCATGCCTGACCGCCTCGGCGATCAGCAGCTCGTGTTCCTCAACATTCACAGTGGGCGATTCGCCGGTCGTGCCGACCACGACGATGCCGTCCGTGCCCTGTTTGATGTGAAAGTCGATCAGCACGCGGAACGCATCCATGTCCAGGCTGCCGTCCTCGCGCATCGGAGTGACGATTGCAACAATACTGCCCTGCATCATTTGGAATCTTCGCCGGAAAATAAAGGGGGCATTCTACCGTAATAAGGCCGCGCCCCAAAGGGCCGGGCGAGAAAAGTGCGGAACGACCTGCTCAAAATCGCGTTTCCCATGTCGGCAATTCAAAAAATCAGCGGCGCCGGGGCCGCTGCGAATGATGGAAACCGGTGATCATGGTGCAGACTTTCAGGCAGGCGGCATCCTGCCTCGTCAGTTGCATGTGATAGAGACGGGCGACGGACTGAAGACACCGCCAGTTACAGTTCCTACAGCACTAGCTGCTCCTCCTGCAAAATTGCAGTTTGCTGGAGTGGCAATCGAATTGACAGTCAGCGTATAGTTTGTGGCAACTCCCTGATAGGGAACCGAAATACTGTCTGCCATCGTGTAAGTGGTGGCTCCATTTCCCAGCGGGCCATTGCCCAGCGGATTGACTTCAGCCTTGATGCCGCTGGCGGCAACCAGGCCGCTGCTATCCGTTATGCTGAGCTCCAGCGCGAAGTTGGAATGCAGGTCGGCAGGGCTGGCCGGCCAGCTGATATTCACCGGCAGCAGCAAACTGGTCATCGTGCCGGTGCTATTGTTCATCGCCAGCACGCCGGTGCGGCTGAACGAGATCGTGCCGGCCACAACGCCGTTGATCGAGTAATTACCCGTTTGCGACTCCATATTGAACGAAAACGTGCCCGTGCCTGCGGAGCCCAGAAATTTGCCGGTACCGATACCGCTGGTCGGAATCCCGGTGACAGTGTAGCTGCCGACATTCCATGTGCCGCCTATGATGCCTGTGTTCGGCGGCCCCCCGTCCATGATGCCCGAGAAAGTCCCGTCCGGAGACAGGATGAAATACACCGGCGTGCCGGCGCCATACACGCTTGTGCTGTTCCCTACCGGCGTATACACGCCATACCAGCCACCCTGATAAAGATTGCTGATTATCAGGGTGTTCACGGTGACTTTTGTGATCGTGTATGCGGCGGTGCCGGTGTTGTCGCTGATCGTGGCGGTGCTGGCGCCGCTGTTTATCGTACCCGAATAATTGCCGGATGAAGACATCAGCGCAAACTGCACCGGCGCACCCGGCGTGGTCGAGGCGGCCCAGGTGCCTGCCATGATGTTCCCGTCGGAAGTAAACCCCGTCATGTTGCCGTCAGGCTGAAAATAGAAAGTTCCGCTCAGGCTCCCGACGCCCAGAGGGGTTGCTTTCCAGACCGTGCCTATCACGTTGGCGGCGTTGACGCCCTGGTTCATGTTCAGCGTGGCATCCGAGGCGGAAGGCACGCCGGCTATACCGGCTTCAGCACTGGCGATGGTTTGCAATTGCGCCAGAACTTGACTCGGAGTGAAGCTGAACAGGGAAAGAAAGGGGAAGGGGTAATAATATGGCGGAAACAGATACATATCCACCAGCGGCGCCATCATTGTTGCGACGTCGCTGGGGATCGTGAACACGCCGCTGGACGGGGGCACGCCGCTCGCAGACGTCATGCTTCTGTCAACGGCAATGCTGTTCAGGGTTCCCAATGTCTGGCCGATCAACTGGGTCAGCGGATATGACGTGGGCCATCCGTAAAGATCGACAGGCGTGACCGTCGCCGTCCCGGCTTGCGTGACGATAGGAACAACACTACCCAGCATGAGGCCGCCCACAGAAAACGTGACCGCATCGCCGTAGGCAAAATTGAAATGCCCCTGGGCATCGGTTTTTCCAGCGGCGCCGGAGGTGGTCCGGTAATCGAGGCCTGTCACCGGGGCATCGGAGATCACCCCGGTCAAGGGACTGAACGGAGAGCCGACATACTGTGTGGAACCGCCGCAACCGGCAAGCAGCGCCGCCAGCGCAAACGGCATGGCAGTCTTCATGTTTTTCAAAAAAGCATTCAAAACCTTGTCCCTTGTTTTGTGTCCATAAATCGAATACGCCCGGTGACAGGCAACATCACATGGTTCTCCACAACCGTTTATTAGAGCATATAAAAAATCGCCACGCAAAAATCTGATGGCCAGGAGCTCGGACTCCGCCGGTTTGGCAACGCGACAAAAGCCCCGCGACTGTGGAATAATGCCAGCCTGTTGAATTTTCCCATCGCCATGTCTGCATCAACCCTCGCCGCCATGCTTCCCGGCGATATCGCCACCATTGTTTCCATACACGCCGAAGAAGCGCTGCATCTGCGCCTGCTTGCGCTGGGTTTCCGCAGCGGCAAGCAGATCGAACTGATACGCAAAGCCAGCTTCTCCGGTCCCCTGCAAGTGCGCATCGGCACCACCGATGTCATTTTGCGCCGCGCCGAGGCGGCCAAGATCAGGGTGCAAAAAACATGAAACGGATCGCCTTGCTGGGCATGCCCAACACCGGGAAATCCACGTTGTTCAACCGCATGACCGGCGGCGCGGCGCGGGTCGGCAACTGGCCGGGCATCACGGTCGAGCTGCTCAGCGGCAAGATATTGCTGGGCGACGACATGGTCGAGATCATCGACCTGCCCGGCATCTACGACCTGCACGGTTATTCCGACGACGAACAGGTGGTGCGCCACTTCCTGCACGACAACGTGCCCGACCTTGCGCTGGTCATCCTCAACACCACCCAGATCGAACGGCAGATGAGCCTGCTGCTGCAACTCAAGCTGCTCGACATCAACCTGGTGGTGATGCTCAACATGGCGGACGAAGCGAAGAAATTCGGCATCAGCGTGGATGTCGCGAAAATGTCCGCGCTGCTGGGGCTGCCTATCTTCATGCTCAGCGCGAAATACGGCAGCGGCTATCCGGAAGCGCTGCAAGCCATCACCCGGGCGCTGCGCTACCCCACGCCCGGCATGGCGGAACACCTGCGCAGCCAGCTCGAGCAGGACCGGCATATCGAAGCGGAAATGGCGCGCGTGCTGAAGCACACTGTGCAGGTTCCGGCGCAGCTGTCGGACCGCCTCACCGAAAAGCTCGACGGCGTGCTGCTGCATCCCTGGCTGGGGCTGCCGATCTTCTTTGCGGTGATGTATTTGCTGTTCCAGGGCATCTTCATCTTCGGCCAGCCGCTGCAAAACGGCATCGCCGCCGCGTTCACCTGGCTGCGCGAATCCGCGCTGGTGCCGCTGCTGGCCAGCCTGCCGCACGCCGTGCAGGGCCTGTTGCTGGACGGCATCTACAACGGCGTGGCCACCGTCGCGGCGTTCGTGCCCATCATCATATTGTTCTTTCTGTTCATGGCGATGATAGAAGACAGCGGCTATTTGTCGCGCGCGGCATTCCTGATGGACGCGCTGATGGCGAAGCTGGGCCTGGACGGGCGCGGTTTCGTGATGCTGCTGATGGGCTTCGGCTGCAACGTTCCGGCGCTGATGGGCACGCGCGTGATGCGCTCGCGCGCGATGCGACTGCTCACGATGCTGGTGATCCCGTTCTCGCTGTGCTCGGCGCGCCTGCAGGTGTTCATCTTCTTCACCGCCG
>JAJZEQ010000181.1 GCA_021851345.1 Pseudomonadota bacterium | reverse complement strand
GCTGCACTCGACGCTGGGCTACAAATCACCGATGCAGTTCTTGAGTGACTGGCTCATAGCTCAACAGCAGGAAAAACTGGTAGCATGAAACCCACCTCTTGGAAGACGAAAAACCGAGGGAAGGTCATGTCGTAATATTTTCTTTGCTGCTCTTCGCTTGGGTCATACCAATCAGCTGAGACTAATTGATATTGCAGATTGCATACTGCGCAAATAGGAGTCTTAACCTTTGCACCTTCAACATAAATCGGAGCTCTTCTAATTTGTGCCATTTTTATAAGCCTTAAATGCGAATCAGTCCAATTCTTAATCCAAGTCGCTCTCAATATTAATCAGGTATGTCCTTTAATTTTAAGTATTGGTAGCTAATTTCTACTTATTAACTTGGCTAACTTTCGGTACAAGTTCGTAAGAATGGATTGGCTTGTAATCCATAATCCAAAGTGCAGGAATTATCAAAACCGCAAAGACAGTAGCTACTATATTTAGATTTTCATTGCGCTTGAACGCAGATGAATAATCGTCGTATCCATCCTTTTTAAGCAGCTTGGCTTCAAATGCCCCGCGCAATTGTTCACACCGGACGCATTTGATTATCGGCAGCATCACGCTGCATTATTTGCACTTGGTGCTTGAAACCGCCCAAGAATTAAGCAAATTATTTTTTTCATATTTAAAATTCCTAAATAGTTATTAAGATCAGCTTGTGCTTTTCACTACGAACAATTATGAGGGTAAGGTAATCTTTGTCGAATGGCCATGCAGAACTCCTACGCCTTGCTCTCGAACCGCTCGCTACGGTTTTTGTCGGCTCCAAAAAACTTTACAAACCTAGAATTGCCGCGTCGCGGCAAAGTTTGCCAATTCTAGCAAACATCGCTTGTGTTTTGAATCGGCCAGCAAGGCAATCGCGGCACATGCAGCCTCGGCTTCGCGCATGGCTTGCCGGCGGGTGAAATCAAGCGCGCCGGTGGCGTGGATGATTTGCAGCACTTCGGGAAACTTCTCCACATCGCCCTGCTCGATCGCGCTGCGCACCACCGCGGCCTGTTCCGGTGAACCGTGTTGCATGGCATAGATCAGCGGCAGGGTCGGCTTGCCTTCGGCGAGGTCGTCGCCAAGGTGCTTGCCGGTTTGCAGTTCGTCTGCGGAATAATCCAGCACATCGTCCACCAATTGAAATGCCGTGCCCAGATGCATGCCGTATTCGGCCACCGCCTGCTCGTCTGCGGCTTCGGCCTTGCCCAGGATTGCTCCCAGACGCATCGCGGCTTCGAAAAGCTTGGCGGTCTTGTAGTGGATCACGCGCATGTAATTGTCCGCATCCACACCGGCATCATGGCAATTTAGAAGTTGCAGCACCTCACCCTCGGCGATGACGTTGGTCGCGTCGGCCAGCGTTTGCATCACGCGCATTTCGCCCACTTCCACCATCATCTGAAATGCGCGCGAATACAGGAAGTCGCCAACCAGCACGCTGGCGGCGTTTCCGAACAGCGCGCTGGCGGTGGCGCGGCCGCGGCGCAACTCTGATTCATCCACCACATCATCGTGCAACAATGTCGCGGTATGGATGAATTCCACCACCGCCGCCAGATCGTGATGCCGGGTTCCCCGATATCCGAGCGCATCGGCAGACAACACCACCAGCGCCGGCCGCAGGCGCTTGCCGCCGCTGTTGATGATGTATTCGCTGATTTGATTGACCAGCAACACTTCCGAATGCAGACGCGTGCGGATCACGTTGTCCACCGCAGCCATGTCTGCCGCGAGCAGTTGTTTGAGGTTTTCTATAAACACGTTCCATCCTGAAATATGGGAGCAGGCCGGCAGCCTGGTGAACTCATTGAATACACAATTTTCGCGGCGCGCATTGTCGCATAAAACCTCATGCAGGCGAGTTGCGCCGCCCTATGTTCGCCGCCACAGGTACATTCCGATCATCACTCCCACCCCGCTCAACACCACCACATAATGCGCCGGAGCCATGCGATCGAGCGGTAGCAGCATGCTCACCACGATAGGAGTGAGTCCGCCGAACACCGCATAAGCGACGTTGTATGAAAACGACAATCCGGAAAACCTCACCATAGGGGGGAACGCCTTGACGGCAACGCTGGGCACCACGCCTATCACCCCGACAAAGAATCCGCACAGTGCATACAAGCCGTTTATGTTTTGCGGCGCTACCGACATTTGCTGGTAGAACAGCGCCGAAGTGATGCCCAGCATCACGCAACCGGCGACCAGCACCCGCCCCGCACCATAGCGATCGGCCAGCGCACCGAACACCACGCAGCCCGCGCTGAGAAACAGAGTCGCGATGCTGTTCGCCTGCAAGGCGACGGCGGCGGGAATCGCATAGAGCTTTTGCACCAATGTCGGCGTCATCAATATCATCACCACGATCGCGGCTGACAGCAGCCAGGTCATCAGCATGGTCAGGATCACTGCGGGACGATGCTCGCGTATCACCGTTTTCAATGGCAACTCATCGGCCAATTCCTGCCTCGCCTGCATCTCCTTGAACACCGGGGTCTCATGCAGCCACTGGCGCAACCAGGCCGACAACAGGCCAAACAGTCCGCCGATGATGAAGGGCACGCGCCAGCCTTCAGCGAGCAGCTCAACGGGTGAATACATCCTGTTGATCGCGGTCGCCACCAGCGAACCGAGCAGGATTCCGCCGGTCAGCCCGGCAGTCAGGGTGCCGCAGGCAAAACCGACATGGCGTTGCGGCACATGCTCCGAGACGAACACCCAGGCGCCCGGCACTTCACCCCCTATCGCGGCTCCCTGCAACACGCGCAAGGCCAGCAATAACAGCGGCGCCCAGATGCCGATGACGGCGTAGGTCGGCAGCAAGCCTATCGCCAGCGTCGGCACAGACATCAAAAAGATGCTCAGCATGAACATCCGCTTGCGCCCCAGCAGGTCGCCGAAGTGCGCCATCACGATGCCGCCCAGCGGCCGCGCCAGGTATCCCGCTGCAAATATGCCGAAGGTCTGCAACTGGCTCAGCCAATCGGGCATGCTGGGCGGAAAGAACAGCTTTGCGATCACTGCCGCAAAGAACACGAAGATGATGAAATCGTAAAATTCCAGCGCGCCTCCCAGCGCCGCCAGCACCAGTGTCCGGTAATCACTGCGGCTCAACTTGGCCATATATTTTTTCCCTCGCCCGTCCTGTCGATAATCGGAGTGTATGTGATGTAAGCCGCCAGCACTAGCACCACGGCCGCCAAAGCTTGCGGATCAAGCAACGCGCGCCACCGGGCCGGGGGCCGCCGATAAATATTTGCGCGGCCACCGGTTTTTATGGATAATGCCCGCCCTTACGCAACACCCGAGTGCGTACACCCGCCGCACCCAACTACAGCAAGGAAATAAAATGAAAGCAGACATCCACCCGAATTACCAGGAAATCACCGTGACCTGCAGTTGCGGCAACAGTTTCAAGACCCGGTCCGTGATGGGCAAGCCCACGCTGAATATCGAGGTTTGTTCCGAGTGCCACCCTTTTTACACCGGCACACAGAAGATCATGGATACGGCCGGCCGCATCGACAAGTTCCGCCAGAAATACGGCACCAAGACTCCTGCATAGCAACCAGCCGCCCGGTTGCCATGTCATGGCAGCCCGGTGGAATGGCTGATTGACCCGTTCAGGAACTTTGCGCAGCAGTTCCATCAAAAGGCAGCGTTTGCTGCCTTTTGTATTTGTGGCGACTAGGCCGTATCGGTTTAGGGTACCTCTAAAAATTCAGAGTTCGCCCAAATGCAAGGCGCGAAAAAAATTTCGACGCGCCGCATATATGTTGATATGCAAGCAAGAAATTTTTTCCGCAACACAGCAGTTGGGATGAAATCTGGATTTTTTTTAGGATAAGCTGACGCATGTATTTCATAAAGCCCACCGACCCCAATCCGATCACACCCGCCAAGGCCTTCCTGCTCGGGTTGCTGTGCCTGATCTGGCTGGGCACCGGACTGGTGGGGCACGATCCGTGGAAGCCGGATGAAGTATCTGGCTTCGGCCTGATCTATTCCATGCTGCAGAACGGCGACTGGCTGGCGCCCACCATCGCCGGCGAACCCTTTATGGACAAGCCGCCGCTGTTCTACTGGACCGCCGCGCTGTTCGCCAAACTTTTTTCGCCACTGCTGCCGCTGCACGACGGCGCGCGCCTTGCCAGCGGTTTTTACACTGCTCTGACGCTGCTGTTCACCGGTCTGGCGGGGCGCAAATTGTATGGCGAAAATCGCGGCTGGGCTGCGGTGATCATCCTGATTGGCTGCCTCGGCATGCTGGTGAGCGCGCACCAGATGACCACTGATCTGGCTTTGTTGGCGGGTTGCGCGATGATGCTGTACGGCCTTTCCCTGAGCAAGGAACGCGTCTTGCTGGCCGGTGCATTGATCGGCACCGGCATGGGTATCGGCTTCATGTCCAAGGGATTCATTTCGCCGATACTGCTGGTGCTGATCGCTGCAAGCTTGCCGCTGGCTTTTCCGGGCTGGCGCAAGCGGCAATATTATCTCAGCCTTGCTGCCGCATTCCTGTTCGCCCTGCCCTGGCTGACCATCTGGCCGCTGCTGCTCTACCAATATTCCCCGCAATTGTTTTCGGAATGGGCGTGGACGCACAACATAGGAAAATGGATCAGCTACGCGAAAACCGGTCCCGGCAAGGATTCCCTGTACTACCTGGAGAATCTGCCATGGCTGGCGTGGCCTGCCATGCCGCTGGCGGTATGGGTGGTGTGGAAATCGCGAAAGCGCCTGCCGCAACGTGAAGACCTGCAGTTGCCCCTGGTCGGTTTCGCGGTGATGCTGGTCACCCTCAGCCTCGCCGCCGACATAGAAGAAGTATTCGCCCTGCCCATGCTGCTGCCGATCACGCTGCTGGCGACCGCATCGCTGTCCATGCTGAAACGCGGCGCAGCCAATGCCCTGGACTGGTTCGGGATTATGACTTTTGCGCTGATCGCCATTCTGATGTGGTGGGGCTGGGCCGGCTTGCTGCTGGACAACCATGCCAAGATCACCCATTGGCTGAAAGACTACCAGCCCGGCTTTGAACCGGAGTTGCACACCGCACCGTTCGTTATCGCGATCATCGCCACCGTGACCTGGGTCGTGATGGTATGGCGGGTCGGACGCTCGATGCGGCGCGCCACCCTGAATTGGGCATCGGGCGTCACACTGATCTGGATACTGGCGATGACACTGTGGCTGCCCTGGCTGGACAGCGGCAAAAGCTATCGCGGCATGGTCGCCGCGATGAAACAGGCTCTGCCGGCACACTACCAATGCATAGCCGCCGAGCACCTAGGTGACGGACATCGCGCCATGATGTATTACTTCGGCAACATCATCACGCTGCGCGACCCGAAACACCATTGTGATTTGCGGCTGATCCGGGGCGACAGATTATCCAAACCGCTGCGCGACGAAAACCACTGGGAAAAAATCTGGGAAGGCAGCCGGAAAGGCGACAAGAACGAACACTTCAGACTATACCGGCGAGTGGAAGCATCATAAAAACCCGCCGTTACGCGGCAAATGATATTTTGCAGCGACGCCTTATTCCAACTCGCAATGAAACAGACCGCTCCTGCGTATCCATGATACGGACTTAACCGGCGTTACTTCAACCCTTCCTGAACAACGCCGATTGCGCATGGGCCTGCAAGCCTTCGCCCAGCGCCAGTACCGAAGCGATATCGCCCAGCTTGTGCGCGCCTTGCGCAGAGACCTGGATCAGGCTGCTGCGCTTCTGGAAATCGTACACACCCAATGGCGACGAAAAACGCGCAGTGCCCGATGTGGGTAAAACGTGATTGGGCCCCGCACAATAATCGCCCAGCGCTTCGGAAGTATAGCGTCCCATGAAGATCGCCCCGGCATGTTTCAGCTTGCCCAGCCATACCTGCGGGTCGGCGACAGACAATTCCAGATGCTCGGGCGCGATACGGTTGCTGATCGCGCAGGCTTCTTCCAGATCGGCAACGTGGATCATCGCGCCGCGATTTTCCATCGCGGTCCTGATGATGACGCGGCGCGGCATCTGCTCCAGCAGCCGGTCTGCGCTTTGCGCCACGGCATCCATGAATTTCGCATCCGGCGACAGCAGGATGGCTTGCGCCAATTCGTCGTGCTCGGCCTGGGAGAATAGATCCATCGCGATCCAGTCCGGGTCGGTCTGACCATCGCAGATCACCAGGATTTCCGACGGCCCCGCGATCATGTCTATGCCGCACACGCCGAACACGCGGCGTTTCGCGGCAGCCACGTAGGCGTTGCCGGGGCCGACGATCTTGTCCACCCTGGGGATGGTCGCCGTGCCGTAAGCCAGCGCCGCCACCGCCTGCGCGCCGCCGATGCTGAACACGCGATCCACACCGGCCAGAAAAGCCGCCGCCAGCACCAGCTGATTCTTCACTCCATCGGGGGTCGGCACGACCATGATCAGCTCGCCCACGCCCGCCACTTTGGCCGGCAACGCGTTCATCAGCACCGACGAGGGATAAGCCGCCTTGCCGCCCGGCACATACAACCCGACACGGTCCAGCGGCGTGACCTGCTGGCCGAGCAGCGTGCCATCGGCATCGGTGTAGCTCCACGAAGTTTGCACCTGCTTCTTGTGATAGTCGGTGACGCGCTGCGCAGCCTGTTCCAGCGCGCTGCGCTGCGCTGCGGGCAAACCTTCGAACGCAACGCGCAATTCATCGCGCGACAACTCCATCGCCGCGGCATCGGCCAACGGCAGGCGGTCGAATGTGCGCGTGTATTCCAGCACCGCCGCGTCGCCGCGCTTGCGCACGTCCGCGAGTATGGCGGCCACGGTCGCCTCAAGCTTGCTGTCTGCCGTTTCCTCAAAGGCCAGCAGCCTGTCCAGGTCGGCGCTGAAACTGTCAGAACGCGAGGATAGTTTCCGGATATTCATTGTTTGCTCACCCTGTTATTTTTTGCAGCGTCTACTTCCTGATCGCAAGTCTGAACGCATCCAGCATGGGCTGGATCACGTCATGCTTCAATTTCAACGCGGCCTGGTTCACGATCAGGCGCGAGGAAATGTCGGCGATGTGCTCGACAGCCTTGAGGTGATTGGCCTTGAGCGTATTGCCGCTGCTCACCAGGTCCACGATCGCGTCCGACAGGCCCACCAGCGGCGCCAGTTCCATCGAGCCGTACAGCTTGATCAGATCCACATGCACGCCTTTCGCGGCGAAGTGGGCCCTGGCAGTCTGCACGTACTTGGTTGCCACGCGCAGGCGCGCACCCTGGCGCACTGCGGACTCGTAATCAAAATCATCGCGCACTGCCACCATCATCCGGCAGCGCGCAATATTCATGTCCAGCGGCTGGTAAAGCCCCGTGCCGCCGTGCTCTTCCAGCACATCCTTGCCCGCCACGCCGAGATCGGCGGCGCCGTATTGCACATAAGTCGGCACGTCGGAAGCACGCACGATGATCAGCCGCACATCGGCGCGATTGGTAGTCAGTATCAGTTTGCGCGACGATTCCGGGTCTTCCAGCGCGGTAATGCCCGCCGCATTCAGCAACGGCATGGTTTCTTCGAAGATGCGGCCTTTGGATAGGGCGATGGTGATAGTCATCAGATTCAGCGGCTTATATAAAGATGCGCATTCTATCGCAATACCCGCCCTGTCTCCGATAGTGCGCCGCAGAAATATACGCGGCCGGGTTCTGCCATCAGGCAAGCCGGGGCTCAACCGATCCTGTTCTGATAGCGCCGGCTATTACAGCCGCTACCAGCATACGCCCCAGGTTTCCGTCCGATAATCTGCCAGACCGCCCACAGTGTGCGTAAAGGAACACTTGGGGTCGGTTGCCACTCTGCTGGCGACACCAAATAATGCAAGCTGCAAAACCAGATATACAGACAGGGCAACCGTCAATGGCTTCAGCCATGCCCGTTTTAAATATTTGCCCCTGAATTTTCTCTTTATAAAATTATTCTGCGTCCGGTTCTCCACCAGATACCAGGTTAAAAACAGCAGAATATAGGCTACAACGACACCCGCCCTGTACATCGGGTCATATGCAACGATCACAATTGCCGCGGTTGCGACCATCCATATTATGCAACCTGTCAGCCAGTATTTGCTCTCGGCGGCCTTGTCCTTTTCACCCAAACCTTGCCAATTCAGATAGGTCAACCAGGCCCCGAAAATCGGGGAGAACAACAGGCTCCAGCTGGCAATTGAATTCGGGTTCCAGATCGGGGGGCTGTTTGAAATGTTTGCTGAATTTGCGTTCATGTTACCTCCTGCTGTGTGTGAGGCCCGCTTTTTCGGGCAGGCAAGTTGATGTTACTTCATCAACTGAACTTGGGTAATTTAACACCGGAGAGTTTTTCCATCATACGCCAGCGCATTACCGGATGTACATTTTGTATGGGGGCAGAAATCCCTGTTCCGGGCGCGGGTAGTTTCGGTGGGCTCTGCTTCCGGGTGTGCCGGTGCTCAGCTTGCGGGCGGACTTGAAGTGCAGGCACAACCCGCCTCCGGCATGGCGGGGAGGCATACCGTACCCAGGCGGACTGGATGTTTATCGGCAGCTGCCGGTTCAATGATTGTGAAACCTGTTTATCTTTATCTATGCGCCGCAGCTGTTATTTCATCCGGCGTATCCGGGCACCCAAGGCCGACAGCTTGGCCTCGATATGCGCGTAGCCGCGATCCAGATGGTAGATACGGTCCACGACTGTCTCTCCCTGCGCGACCAATCCGGCAATTACCAGGCATGCCGAAGCGCGCAAATCGGTTGCCATGATGGTCGCCCCTTCCAGTTGAGCGCAGCCCTTGATGACGGCAGTATTGCCCTCGATGTCGATCTGCGCGCCCAGACGGCGCAGCTCCTGCACGTGCATGAAGCGATTCTCGAAAATCGTTTCGACCACCATCGCGTGTCCCTCGGCAATGGTATTCATCGCCATGAATTGCGCCTGCATGTCGGTGGGAAAAGCCGGGTAAGGCGCGGTGCGCAGATTTACCGCCCTGGGGCGCCGGTTCATTTTCAGGTTGATAGTGCTGCCCGCGACTTGTATCACCGCGCCGGCTTCATGCAGCTTTTCCAGCACATTATCGAGGATGTCGGCACGCGCATCGGTCAGCGTGATGTCTCCACCCGCCGCAGCCGCGGCAACCAGAAAGGTACCGCTCTCGATGCGGTCCGGCATGATGCGATGGCTCGCACCATGCAATTTTTCCACCCCGGTGATGCTGATGGTATCGCTGCCCGCCCCTTCTATCCTGGCGCCCATCGCGATCAGGCATTGCGCCAGATCCACCACTTCAGGTTCGCGCGCGGCGTTTTCCAGCACCGTCACGCCGTCCGCCAGCACTGCAGCCATCATCAGGTTTTCCGTGCCGGTGACGCTGACCAGATCGAAAAATATCCGCGCGCCTTTCAACCGTTTCGCTCGGGCATGGATGTAGCCATGCTCGATATGAATCTCCGCGCCCATCGCCTGCAAGCCCTTGATGTGCAGGTCCACCGGGCGCGAACCGATCGCGCAACCACCCGGCAGCGAAACAAGTGCCTCGCCGAAGCGCGTCACCAGCGGCCCCAGTACCAGTATCGCGGCACGCATGGTTTTCACCATGTCGTAAGGCGCTTCGAGTTTGTCGATATTTGCCGCGGACAAGACCACCTGTCCGCCGGACTGTTCTATCTTCACACCCATCTGCTGCAGCAGTTTGCGCATCGTGCCGACATCGTTCAGTTCGGGGACGTTGTCGAGCTGCAGGGACTCACGGGTCAGCAGGCTGGCGCACAATATCGGCAAAGCGGCATTTTTCGCTCCCGAAATCCGCACCTCGCCGTTGAGGCGGTTGCCGCCCTGGATTGCTAACTTATGCACGGGCTACTTCTGGCTTTGCCACTCTTGCGGCGTAAACGTTTTCATCGACAGCGCATGAATCTCGGCGCGCATCCGGTCACCCAGAGTCTGGTAAACCAGCTGGTGGCGCTGCACCCGGCTCTTGCCTGCAAACGCTTCGCTGACCACCACGGCCTCAAAATGCTGCCCGTCACCGACCACGCTCAAATGCTCGGTCGCCATGCCCTGCTCGATATTTAGCCTGATACTTTCCGGAGTGACCATCGTTAAATCCATTGTTTGTTGAAATTGAAATATTTGGCTGCAAAATATGGAGCGCCACCCGAAACCGGAAACCCGGGCATGACACCAAAATTGGCTGGCGATGCTCTCGGCGGCTTTGTGCCGCTCGCGCGCAGAGATCAAGCTGATTGTTTGGGCAACATTTCCGCAACGCCATACAAATTTGCCAGACTCAGCAAATCTTCAGGCAAACCCTTCACGCGCAACTCATGCTGAGTCCGCTGCGCAGCCCTGGCCCAGCCCAGCAGCATGCTGACTGCGGCGGAGTCGACGGATTCGACACGGGAAAAATCCAGCTGCAAATCTTCGCTGGCCAAGTGCTGCAAACCGGTTTCGAACAACGCGGGAACGGTGTCCATGGTCAGGTTGCCGTGCGCCACCATCCACTCGCCCTCGCGCTTGATCACTTCGCATCCGCCTTGCGCATGTCGCCGGCAGACGACTTGGCATTCTTGTCGGACAGCGTCTTGATCAAGCCGTCTATCCCGCCCCCCTGGATCTGCGAAGCAAACGTGCCGCGATAGCTCATCACCATGCTGACCCCCTCGATGGATATGTCAAACACTTTCCAGCCGTCGGCAACCTTCTCCATTTCATAATTAACCGGGATTGACTGCGAGCCCGTGTTGTTGATGACGGTCTTGACAGTCACCTCGGTGTCAGCGGCCTCCATCCTGAACGGTTTCATTTCTATGGTTTGATCTCGGTACACCGTGAATACCTTGGTATAGGTGCGCACCAGCATGTCCCGAAACTCCATGGTCAAGGCCTGTTTCTGCTCGGGTGTTGCGGTCCGCCAATATTTCCCGACCGCCAATTGGGTCATGCGTGCAAAATCAAAATGCGGAAGCACCTTGGCATCCACCAGCGCGATGATTTTTTTCTGGTCCCCTGCCTGAATACCCTTGTCATGCTTGATGATCGTAATGACATCGTCCACGGTGCTTTTGATCAGCACATCGGGTGCCATCACTTCCGCGTGTGCCGTGCCCAGAACGCAGAATATTGCGGCACCCAGAATCATTTTTTTCAAATATTGCATGTTCAGTTCTCTCTTGGCCTGTATAAATTTATTTCGGGGTGGCGGTTTCTTCGGCCTTATTGTAGATGAATTTGCCGATCAGGTTTTCCAGCACTATGGCGGATTGCGTCTGCTTGATCTCGTCGCCGTTATGCAGCATCACGCTGTCACCGCCGGGGTTCAAACCGACGTATTGCTCACCAAGCAAACCCGAAGTCAGGATGCTGGCGAAGGTATCCTTGGGAAACTCATAGCGTTTATCCAGACTCAGCACCACGTTGGCCTCGTAGCGGCCGGTATCCAGCGAAATACTGGTAACCCGCCCGACCAGCACCCCGGAACTCCTGACCGCCGCCTTGGGCGTCAAGCCGCCGATATTGGAAAAATAGGCATGCACCTGGTAGGTTTCGGACATATTGTAGGAGCCCAGGTTTCCGACTTTCATCGCCAGCATCACCAATGCGGCGGCACCCGCCACAACAAACATGCCCACCCATAAATCCAATGTAGTACGTTCCATAACTCAGTTCCCTCTAAACATGATTGCGGTCAATACAAAATCCAGCATTAAAATCGCCAGCGACGATGTCACGACTGTTCGTGTGGTCGCGCCTGACACACCTTCAGCAGTGGGCGGCGCGTCATAGCCTTCGAAAAGGGCAATGACTGTCACCACGGTGCCGAACACGACGCTCTTGATCACACCGTTCAATATATCCCCGCGGAAATCCACGGCCGCCTGCATCTGCGCCCAGAACGAGCCGTCATCCACACCGATCTGGACCACCCCGACAAAGTAGCCGCCGAACACACCCACCGCGCTGAACAATGCCGCCAGCAACGGCATCGAGATCACGCCCGCCCAGAAGCGCGGCGCAACGATGCGCGCGATCGGATTCACCGCCATCATTTCCATTGCGGATATCTGCTCGGTAGCCCTCATCAGACCTATCTCCGCCGTCATTGCGGAGCCGGCACGGCTGGCGAACAGCAGCGCCGCCACCACGGGCCCCAATTCACGCACCAGCCCCAGCGCCACCATGACCCCGAGTGCCGATTCCGAGCCATAGCGCTGCAGTGTTTCATAACCTTGCAAGCCCAGCACCATCCCGACGAATAAACCGGCCACCACGATGATGATCAGCGACATCACTCCGGTGGAAAACAATTCCTTGATAATCAGATGGAAACGGCGAAAGCTGGTCCCCGAATACAACAGGGTAAGAATAAAGAATCTCGTCGCCGTGCCGATGCGCCAAACCGCATCGATGGTCCGGTGTCCTATCAGCTTGAAGGTTTTGCTTGCAGCCATAGTCAGGTTCTCAAATTCAAATCTTGGCGGTAATCGCCGCCGGGGTAATGGAATGGCACCGGACCGTCCATTTCGCCATGCACAAATTGATGCACAAAATCCCTGTCCGAGGCGCGTATCTGATCCGGTGTTCCTTCCGCCACGATCACGCCGTTCGCCATGAAATAAACGTAGTCCACGATCTTCATCGACTCCTGCACGTCATGGGTGACCACGATCGATGTCGCCCCCAGTGCGTCGTTCAGGCGCCTCATCAAATCTCCCACCACGGTCAATGAAATCGGATCGAGTCCGGCAAACGGTTCATCATACATCATCAGCATCGGGTCCAGAGCCACCGCGCGCGCCAGTGCAACACGGCGCGCCATCCCGCCGGACAATTCTGAAGGCATAAGGCTGTGCGTGCTGCGCAAGCCCACCGCATGCAGTTTCATCAAGACCAGGTCGTGAATAATCTCTTCCGGCAAATTGGTGTGTTCGCGCATCTGGAACGCAACATTTTCATACACAGACATATCGGTGAACAAAGCCCCAAACTGGAACAACATCCCCATTTTGCGCCGCATACGATACAAGCCTTCCCGGTCCAATTCATGGACGATCTGGCCATCCACCTTGACATAACCCTTGGTCGGCTTGAGCGCCCCGCCGATATGGCGCAGCAGCGTAGTCTTGCCGCATCCGCTTAAGCCCATGATGGCAACAAGTTTTCCTTTGGGGAATGTCATGTTGATGCCTTCCAGGACAGGGCGCTTGTCATAGGCGAAATTAAGATCGCGAATTTCGACCAAAGTGGACAAAGACAAAATCAAAATCCTGAAGAATCGGGGACGTGTATTCTAAACCACAAAATCGACAATCCCCAACTAATTGACCCGAATATGAATACCCTTGCATTTCCCCTATTGAGCTTCCCCCGGCTTGCCGTTATGCTTCATACCAAGCACCTAATGAGCCTGAACACAAATTGAACGCTCCCGCGACATTACCAAGCTTAATAATTGTCGATGACGATCCGCTGATTCGTGAAGGGTTGGCGGTCGCATTCAATAATGATTTCACGATTTACCAGGCCGAATCCCGCATCGCGGCGATTGAATTGCTGCGAAAATTACCCAGCCCGCCCCAACTGGCATTGATCGATTTGGGGCTCCCGCCCGTCCCTCACCGTCCCGACGAAGGATTCCACCTGATTTCGGAGCTGCTTACACACTCGCCAAAAATCAGGATTTTCATCCTGTCCGGACAAGATGAACAAAGCAACGCGCGTCATGCCCGCACGCTGGGCGCAATAGATTTCATCGCCAAACCCTGTGCGCCGGAGAAAATCAGAAAATATCTGGACGACGCGCTAAAGGTTCAGGAGGTTGAACGGCGCCATGGGGAACAGGACAAACATTCCATGGGTATCGTCGGCCACAGCCCCGCGATACAAGCCTTGCGCAGCCAGATCGTGATGTATGCCGCCATTCCCTTTCCGGTGCTGATCGAGGGTGAGTCCGGTTGCGGCAAGGAATTGGTTGCCGCCGCCTTACAGAAACTGGGCAACCACCCTGATGCGCCTTTCAAGGCGCTTAACTGTGCCGCAATTTCCCCCACGCTGATCGAGCCCACGCTGTTCGGTTACAGCAAAGGGGCTTTCACCGGCGCCACAAGCGCGCAGTCCGGTTTTTTCGAGGACACCTCTGAAGGGACGCTGTTTCTTGACGAGATCGGCGAGATTCCGCTTGAACTGCAAACCAAGCTGCTGCGTGTGCTGGAAAATGGCGAATATCAGCGTGTCGGCGAAACTGCAACGCGCAAAAGCGGCGCACGCATCATTGCCGCGACCAACCGCAGCCTGAGAGTCGCCGTCCAGACCGGCACTTTTCGCGGCGATCTGTACCACCGCCTGAATGTGTTCTCGATCACCGTTCCACCGTTGCGTGAACTGGGTCCTGACAAGCTGGCGCTGTTGAACCATTTCCGCGCCTACTATGCGCAGCAGATCAAGCAACCGCCTTTTGAATTGGATACGGAAGCATTGCTGCGCTGGGAACAATACAGTTTCCCCGGCAACACCCGCGAATTGCGCAACATCGTGATTCGCCTGAGCACAAAGCATCCCGGCCAAACAGTCGGCCTGGCACAACTTCAGGACGAACTCGACCCCATGGAAACTTCCGCCCACCGGCAACATGTCACCGCCTCGGAAGCCATCAAGCAGCAACTGCGGCAGGGCAAGTTCAGCCTGGACCTGCACTTGCGCGAGCAGGAAGGTTGCTATATTGCCGTGGCAATGGAGCTTGCCGACGGAAATATCAGCGAGGCCGCAAAACTGCTCGGCATCAACCGCACCACCCTGCACAGCCGTATGAGTGCGCACGAAAAACTCCACAGTTAGGATTCAGCCATGTATCTGGAACACTTCGGACTCACCGAGCAGCCGTTCAAAATTACCCCTGTCACGGTGTTCTTCTTTTCCGGCGCCAACCGCGGAGAAATTCTCGATGCGCTGATCTATTCCATCTCTGAAATCGAGGGCATCATCAAGGTCAGCGGCGAGGTCGGCAGCGGAAAAACCATGCTGTGCCGCATGCTGCTCGAAAAACTTCCCGGGCACATCGAGGCCATCTACCTGGCCAACCCCAGCCTGTCGCGGGAAGAAATGTTATATGCAATTGCCGACGGACTCGGTCTGAACATCGAGGGGGAGCGTGTCGGCATCATCATGCAGAACATCCAGAACAAGCTCGAGGAAAAGGCGCGTGATGGCAAGCGTATTGTCGTGCTGGTGGATGAAGCCCACGCAATGCCGCCGGAGACGCTGGAAGAGTTGCGCCTGCTGTACAACCTGCAGGTCGGCAATGCCAAACTGTTGCAGCTCGTCCTGTTCGGGCAGCCGGAGTTGAACGCCAAACTTGATCAACCGAACATGCGCCAGCTCAAGGATCGCATCGTGCATCACTTTCACATGCAACCGCTGTCGCGCAGCATTCTTGAAAGCTACCTGATGTTCCGGATGCGGGCAGCCGGCTACCACGGCCCGAACATTTTCTCTCCGGGCGCCCTTAAGCTCATTGCCGACACTTCCAGCGGATTGATGCGCCGAGTCAACATTCTCGCGGACAAATCGCTGCTGGCCGCATTTATCGAGGACACTTATTACATCAGACCGCAGCATGTGCAGGCTGCGATGCGCGACAGCGAACTCAGCCCCGCGCGCAAATTCCCCGATAAAAAACTGCTGTTCGGAACTGCCGCTGCCGGGCTGCTGCTGTCAATCCTGGCGGCGTGGTGGCTAACGGATACAGAACAAATATCATTCCTGCATGCCCGGATCAAACCGACTTTTGCAGGCACATCCCCTTATTCCGCGACGAAGGCGTTACCTGTTGCCGCCGAATCAAACAATTCGATCTCTCCGGTATCTTCGATAGCCAACCATGAAGTCATTTCTGCTGCTGCCGAACCAAAACCTGCGACGGAAGCTGTTTTGCGCCAGGCATCTACTGCAGCCGGAACGGCTGCAACAGCCCAGCAGCCCGCGCCCCAAGCGGTAAAAAGCAAGCCTGCAATCCACAATGCAAGCCTGTTCGATCAACGCCTGGCGGCAGGCAAGCAACTGCTCGAACAGAAAAACGCCGTTGCCAGCATCCAGTTGTTCTACAACGAGGAAATCAAGCCTGCACGCATCGAGGGATTTCTGAAGCGCGCGGACAAATTGGGGAAGCTCCCGGAAATTTATCTGGTGCCGGCGAATTTTGCCGGCAAGAAAGGCTTGCGCGTGCTCTACGGCGCTTACCCATCGGTTGATGCCGCACAAAAAGCGATCAAGGAACTCCCGGCTCGATATCAGGCAGCGTTCGCCACTTCCACCTATATATTCTGAAAAATTCACCAAGGAATTTAGCAACTTGACTATACCCGCAAAGCTGTTAGGCTATACTGAAAATATTAAGCACAAAGTACCAAGTCAAGGGGGATGCATGCGGTCAGGCAAGGTATTTTATCTGTGTGTTTTCGGGCTGGCGTTCACCGGTTGCAGCACCAATCCGATACAGCCTTCAGCCCTGCATATGCAGCGGCCCGAGAATCCGGCAACCCCGGAAAGCAGCACCCCGCAACCGATCAAGGACAGTGTCATACTCCCTCCGCCACAACCTGCCGGCAGGGTTGCCACTTACAGCGTGGTGGTAGCCGATGTGCCGGCGCAGGAAATTTTGTTCGCTCTGGCACGCGACGCAAAAATCAACCTCGACATTCAATCCGGCATCCAGGGAACAGTGACGGTGAATGCCATCAACCAGACCCTGCCACAGATACTCGACCGCATCAGCAGACAGGTAGAGATGCGCTACGAACTGAAAAATGGCACATTGACCGTGATGCCGGATACCCCTTACCTCAAGCAATACAAAATTGATTATGTGAACATGTCGCGGGATGCCGAAGGCAGCATCTCGAATACCAGTCAGGTCGGCGCCAGTGCTGCGGGAGGAGCCGCGGGAGGAGCTCCCGGCGGGGGTGGAGGAGGGGCCGGCGGGGGTGTCAACAGCTCACAACTCTCCATCAAGAATTCGTCCAAGAACCACTTCTGGAATACCCTGGTGCAGAACATCAAGGATATCCTGCACGAGACCGACAAGATATTGCCCGCGGGATCCAGCGAAACGGTGGTACAGCAAAGCAGGGCTACCACCACCACCGGCACCGGCGCACAAACAATTTCAGGAGGTAAAAAAAGCAGCAAGCCTCCCGGCATAGAGAACAGCCCGAATCCTGCCAGCCTGGAGGAAGGCGGAACCACGGTCACCCGAACCAACACCTTCCGCGAGGCTGCGGCTGTGATAGCCAACCCGGAAGCAGGGATTATCACCGTGCGCGCCACCGGCAAACAGCACCAGAAAATACAGGAATTCATAGACCAGGTCATGGTCAGCGCCCAACGCCAGGTGCTGATTGAAGCGACCATCGTGGAGGTGCGGCTAAGCGACAATTATCAGCAGGGCATAGACTGGTCGCGACTGATGCTTGGCGGCAAAGGGTTTAATTTAACCCAGGCCGGCGCAGGGCTTCCTGCTGCCAATACCGGCAGCATGATCACCCTGGGCTATATCGATCCCACATCGCGCATGGGCAATATCGCCGCCTCGATCTCGCTGCTGGAATCTTTTGGCAACGTCAAGGTTTTATCCAGTCCCAAATTAAGCGTGATGAACAACCAGACTGCCATGCTGCGCGTAGTGGACAATCTGGTGTACTTCAACATGACAGTCATGCCGGGCATCGTTAACCCTCTCACCGGCACCATGTCCACTCCGCCCACCTACACTTCCAATCTCCAGTCGTCACCGGTGGGCTTCACGATGAGCCTGACGCCTGAAATCAGCGACAGCGACAGCGTGCTGCTCAATATCCGCCCGTCGATAACCCGTTTGCTTGGTTATGTTCAGGATCCCAATCCGTCCCTGGCCAACCCATGCCTGGGTATCGGCACCTGCCCCGGAGTCGTGAACAACATCCCGCAGACATCGACGCGCGAGATGGAATCGATATTAAAAATCGAGAACAACCAGATCGCCGTACTGGGTGGATTGATGGAAGACAACATGAACAAGCTCACCGACCAGGTTCCGCTGCTGGCGCGTATTCCCGTATTGGGTTATCTGTTCCAGAACCATAACGACACCACCACCAAAACCGAACTGGTGATTTTTCTTCGCCCGGTGATCATTAAAAGCGCCAGCCTAGATGCCGATTTCAGCGAGTTCCGCAATAACTTGCCGGATCAAAAGTTTTTCCGGGAATCGGCCAGCGGCAGTCCCCAATAAAGAATAGCCCATGAGCCTGCTATTGGATGCACGCAATAAATCACAGCAAGCGCAATCCGCCCAGGATGGCGGTCGTGCCGGATCCGAGCTTAGTCTGGAGGCCCTTCCAAACACCGCACCGTCTTCCACTGCCGCGCCTTCGACAGAGAATGCCCGCATCGCAGGGAAAACCCTGTTCAATGCGAAATCTTCCGCAACCACTTCCCCGCGCGCGCGCATCAACCGCAATTTGCTGATAGCTTTGGGCGGCACACTTGCACTGTTCAGCGCCGGAGCCGGCTATGTGTGGTACTCCGTTTCTGCCGTCACCCCTGCCCTGACGGCACACCCGGTCGCCGCCACGTTGCCCGCCAAACCGGCGCTTGCAACTATACCGCCGGGCAACAATCTGGTCCCCGGTATTGCTTCAATACCGGCGGTTCCGGCAAAACCCGCCGCCATTGTGCAAGCAAAACGCACGGCAATATCCGCGGTTAAAGCACACCGGCAAGCTCAGCAAGACGCCCCGCCGCTTGTCGAACAGCACCAGTCTGACGCGCTTGATCCGATACTCAGCCAAGCCTACCTTGCCTATCGCAACGGAAAATTCGATCAGGCCGGGCAATCGTATCTGGAGGCGTACAAGCTCGATTCCAGCAATCTTGACGCGATACTCGGACTGGCTGTCATCGCGCAACGCCTGGGCAAGGACAGCCAGGCTGCGCATTATTACGCACAAGCCCTGGCGCTTGATCCGCGCAATGCGGTGGCCAATGCGGGAATGTCGGCATTAACCACCGATACCAACCGCGAAAGCCGGTTGAAAACTTTGCTCAACGAACAACCGGGTTCAACCGCCCTGTATTTTGCGCTGGGCAACCAGTACGCCGAACAAGCCCGCTGGGGAGAGGCGCAACAGGCCTATTTCAATGCTTACAGGCTTGAGCCAAACAATGCCGAACTGGCCTTCAATCTGGCCATCAGCCTGGATCACCTGGGACAAAAGAATGCCGCAGTCCAGTATTACCAGCGCGCCCTGCAGCTTGATCCCGGTCCAGGCATGAGCTTTAATCACAAGCAAACTTCACAACGTATCGCAGACCTGACGCGCTAACCTCCATGCAAAAAAACAAGCTGTCTGAAAATCGGATTTCGGACAACCAATCGCAACAACCGCTGGGACAAATACTGGTCGGAAAAGGCGTAATCAGCGACGACCAGTTGCGCATTGCCTTGCAGGAGCAAGGCAAGACCCACCAACCGCTGGGCCGTCTGCTGGTCAGGCTGGGCTTTCTTTCGGAAGCAACCATACGCGACGTTTTGTCCGAAAATCTCGGGCAGGAAAGCGTGGACCTCGCTTCCGTCATCATAGATTCCGTCGCATTGGGCTTGATCCCCAAGGATGTGGCGCGGCGCTATCAATTGCTGCCGCTGTCGGTGGACCAGCTCAGCCGTGTCCTGACCCTCGCCGTAGCCGACCCTGACAACATCATCGCGCTGGATCAGGTGCGCGCACTGCTCAAGGACCAGTACCGTCTGGTCACACAGCTCGCGAGCGAATCCGACATACTGCGCGCGATAGACCAGTATTACGGTTTCGAACTTTCGATAGACGGCATCCTGCACGAGATCGAACCGGGCGATATGGAATACCAGACGCTGCAATCCGGCGTCAACGAATTCAGCCAGCCCGTGGTGCGCCTGATCGACGCCTTGCTCACCGAGGCCGTGCAGCGCAGCGCTTCCGACATCCACTTCGAACCGGAAAGCAGCTTCCTGCGCATCCGTTACCGCGTCGACGGCGTGCTGCGCCAGGTGCGCAGCCTGCACAAGAGCTTCTGGCCTGCGATGGTGGTGCGCCTGAAGGTGATGAGCAACATGAACATCGCCGAGACGCGCGCCCCGCAGGACGGACGTATCTCGCTGCGGCTGTCCGGCCGCCCGATCGATTTCCGGGTGGCTTCGCACCCCACCACGCATGGCGAAAATCTGGTGCTGCGCATCCTGGACCGGCAAAAAGGCATCGTGCCGCTCGATCAGCTGGGACTGGATGATGCGGCGCTCAACATGCTCAAGATGATCATCGCCAAGCCCGAGGGCATCGTGCTGGTGACCGGCCCCACCGGCAGCGGCAAGACCACCACGCTGTATTCGGTGCTGAATCATATCAACACCGAGTCGGTCAACATCATGACCCTGGAAGACCCGGTCGAATATCCGCTGGCGATGATACGCCAGACCTCGGTGAACGAATCGGCCAAGCTGGATTTCGCCAACGGCATCCGCTCCATGATGCGGCAGGATCCGGACATCATCCTGGTCGGCGAGATCCGCGACCATCCCACCGCCGAAATGGCGTTCCGCGCCGCGATGACCGGCCACCAGGTGTATTCGACGCTGCACACCAACTCGGCCATCGGCGCGATCCCGCGGCTGCTCGACATCGGAATTCTTCCGGACATCATGGCCGGCAATATCATCGGTATCGTGGCGCAGCGGCTGGTGCGAATACTGTGCAAGGAATGCAAATACCCGTACCAGCCGGACCCGTCGGAGCGCAAATTGCTGGGCATCCCGGCGCACCAGGAAGTGACGCTGTACCGCGCCGCGGGCTGCGAATCCTGCAACCACCAGGGTTACCGGGGACGCATGACCATCATGGAACTGCTCAAGATGGATTACGACCTTGATGATCTGGTCACGCATCGCGCCAGCTCCCGCGAAATCAGGGAGGCGGCACTCGCCAAGGGTTTCCGCCCCCTGGCGATGGACGGCATCCGGCGCATCCTGCAGGGCATTACCTCACTTGCGGAAGTCAGCCGCATGGTGGACCTGACCGAACGGCTGGGCTAGGAACCTCCATATGGCACTCTATTCCTATCGGGCCCTGGATGAGCAGGGCAGGACCCATAAAGGCCTGCAGGATGCCGCCAACCAGGTGGATCTGGAACTGCGCCTGAAACGCGGCGGGCTGGACCTGATTGACGCCAAAATAGACAAGGGCAGGATGATCAAGGCGCGAAACAAGATCAAGCGCACCGAACTGATTACCTTCTTTTTCAATCTCGAACAACTCTCCAGCGCGGGCGTTCCCCTGCTGGAAAGTCTCGCCGATTTGCGCGACACCATGAACGACCCCCATTTCCGCGAAATCATCGCGAACCTGGTCGAGTCCATCGAGGGCGGAAAAAAACTTTCACAAGCCATGGCACAACACCCGGAGGCATTCGACAAGATATTCATCAGCCTGACCTTTGCCGGTGAAGAAAGCGGCCGTTTGCCCGAGGTATTTTTGCACATCACCGAATCGCTGAAGTGGCAGGACGAAATGTCCTCGCACACCAAGACCATTCTGCTCTATCCGGCTTTCGTCGGGACCATCGTGCTCGCAATCACGGTTTTCTTAATGGTCTACCTGGTTCCGCAACTGGTGAATTTTATCAAGGGTATGGGTTTGGAACTCCCCATCCAGACCCGAATCTTGCTGGCCACTTCATCCTTCTTCGTCAATTACTGGTATGTACTGGTTGCCATCCCTGTCATCCTGCCCATCGCGGGCAAGCTGATCATCACCTCCAGCCCGGAAATGCGCTACAAATTCGACCTGCTCAAGCTGGATATGTGGGTCACCGGACCGATACTGCGAAAAATCATATTGGCGCGTTTCGCCAACACCTTCGCAATCATGTACGGGTCCGGCATCAGCATTCTGGATTGCATCGCCAATTCGCGCGACGTGGTCAACAACCTGGCAGTGGCCAAGAGCCTGGCTGATGTCACGCAAGAGATAGAGTCGGGCAAGAATCTTACCCAGAGCTTCCAGAACACCGGCATGTTTCCGCCACTGGTGATCCGCATGCTCAAGGTCGGCGAGGCCACGGGTTCGCTGGACAAGGCACTGCTCAATGTCAGTTACTTTTATGACCGGGATGTGAAAGAGTCCATCAAAAAAGTCCAGGTCATGATCGAACCGACCATGACCATCGTGTTGGGTGTATTGCTGGGCTGGGTGATGATGTCCGTACTTTCGCCCATTTACGACATCATCGGCAAGGTGAGTTTATGAAGAGGCCCACGCTGCTGCTGTTCCTCAGCGCCAACCACCTTCATGCCCAGCACATGGCAGGCGGCAGGGTCGAACAACAACAGGATTTTACCGATACGCCGGACGGCCTGGAGGCTTTCGCGTCGTTCCTGAAAACAGCAAAGTGTCCGGCTTATTTGCTGACCGACCT
>JAJZEQ010000292.1 GCA_021851345.1 Pseudomonadota bacterium | reverse complement strand
GACATTTGCGTGCATTGCAGGCTGCGCAAAGCCATCTGAGTTTGGCTAAAGAGGTGTTGGCGAGCTCAGAATTGTTCGCTGAGGAGTTGCGTTTGGCGCAGAGATCGCTAAGCGAGATTACCGGCGAATTTACCCCGGATGATTTGCTGGGCGAGATTTTTAGCCGGTTCTGTATCGGAAAATAGCATTCATTGTTTCACGTGAAACAAGTGGTTTTGGATTGTCGGCTGTCTGATGTATGATGCGCGTCCTTCTCTGGGCGGCAAAGACATGAAATTTCCTGAAGTATTCGACGTAATTGTGGTGGGTGGTGGACATGCGGGCACCGAAGCGGCCCTGGCTGGCGCGCGCGCCGGCTGCAAAACCTTGCTTCTCAGTCACAATATCGAGACACTCGGGCAAATGTCCTGCAACCCGTCTATAGGCGGGATAGGCAAGGGACATTTGGTCAAAGAGGTGGATGCGCTCGGCGGTGCAATGGCGGCCGCAACAGATGAGGCGGGTATCCAGTTTCGCATATTGAATTCCAGCAAGGGTCCGGCAGTACGGGCAACCCGGGCACAGGCGGATCGCTTGTTGTACAAGCAGGCAATCCGTACCAGATTGGAAAATCAGCAAAACCTATGGCTGTTTCAACAGGCGGTGGATGACCTGCTGGTTGAGCAGGACCGTGTGTGCGGGGTGGTCACCCAGCTGGGCTTGCGCTTCAGCGCAAAAACCGTGGTGCTTACCGCGGGGACTTTTCTTTCCGGGTTGGTCCATGTAGGGCAGGCAAACTACCAGGCTGGCCGGGCTGGCGACCCACCATCGGTAAGCTTGGCGCATCGTCTTCGCGAGCTGAACCTGCCCGTGGGACGGCTGAAAACCGGGACCCCCCCTCGTATTGATGGACGGACAATCGATTATTCCGTCATGCAGGAGCAACCGGGTGACGATCCGGTTCCGGTGTTCTCATTCATGGGTAATGCCACGCAGCACCCCAAACAATTACCCTGCTGGATCACTGAAACAAATCAGCGCACGCATGACATCATACGTGGCGGGCTGGATCGTTCCCCGCTATTTACAGGCGTTATCGAAGGTGTGGGGCCGCGCTATTGTCCTTCGATTGAGGACAAAATCACGCGCTTTGCAGACAAGTCCACTCACCAGATCTTCATCGAACCTGAGGGTTTGACCACTCACGAGGTTTATCCAAACGGAATCTCCACCAGCCTGCCTTTTGATGTGCAACTGGACTTGGTGCGCTCGATCAGGGGTTTGGAGAACGCGCACATTTTGCGGCCGGGCTATGCGATCGAATATGATTACTTTGATCCGCGCGGCCTGAAGAGCTCACTTGAAACCAAGGCGATCGCGGGACTGTTTTTCGCAGGGCAAATCAATGGTACGACCGGTTATGAAGAGGCTGCGGCACAGGGTTTGCTGGCAGGGCTTAATGCCGCATTGCAGGTGCGGGAGCTGGAGGCGTGGTGTCCGCGCCGTGACGAAGCCTATTTGGGAGTGATGGTCGACGACCTTGTCACCAGTGGTGCCAGCGAACCATACCGCATGTTTACCAGTCGTGCCGAATATCGTTTGCAACTACGCGAGGATAACGCGGATTTGCGTCTGACTGAGATCGGCCGCCGCTTGGGTATCGTGGACGATGCTCGCTGGAGAGCATTTGAGGAAAAGCGCGAAGCGATTGCCGCAGAGCAGGAGCGGCTGCGGAACACTTGGGTTAATCCCCGTAATTTGCCCGAGGAAGATGCGATTCGTGTATTGGGCAAGCCCATCGAAAGAGAATATGCATTGCACGAGTTATTGCGACGCCCGGACGTAAATTACAACAATCTGATGAGCCTGCCGGGTGCTGGGGTTAGCGTGCAAGATGAAAAAGTAGCTGAACAGGTTGAGACCCAGGCGAAATACCACGGATATATTGAGCGCCAGCGCGATGAAATCAATCGCAACGAGCAGTTCGAAACACTGGGTTTGCCGAAAAATTTGGATTATCGGAGTGTGCGCGGCCTGTCCATAGAGGTTCAGCAAAAACTAAACCAATACAAGCCTGAAACCATTGGGCAAGCCTCGCGGATTTCGGGGGTTACGCCAGCGGCGATATCTTTGCTGTTGGTGCATCTTAAGCGCGGATTCAGCATAGACCGACCAGACCAGAAGCGGGCATGAGCCAAAGCGAGGAACTGCGGCGCGGGATTGCGCAATTGGGGATATCGCTGAGTGCAGATACCCAGGCAAAATTGTTGCGATTTTTGGGGTTGCTGCAAAAATGGAATAAGGTCTATAACCTGACTGCGATTCGGGACCCGCAACAAATGGTGAGCCATCACTTGCTGGATAGTCTCGCTGTGATACCGCATTTATGGGCAGGGCGTTGGCTGGATGTGGGCTGTGGTGCGGGATTGCCGGGGTTGGCTCTGGCCATATCGAAACCGGAATGGCAGTTTGTCCTGCTGGATAGCAATAGCAAAAAGACCGGTTTTGTACAACAGGCAATCATAGAGTTGGAGTTGCACAACGTTGCAGTTCATTGTGCGCGCGCAGAAGATTGGCAGTCAGCAGAGAAATTTGACGGAATAATTTCACGCGCGTTTACCGAATTGGGTGGCTTCCTGCGTTGTACCCGGCATCTTGTAGCTGGTAACGGGCGCTGGGCGGCAATGAAAGGGGCACCGGAACAAGAGTTGGCTGGAATACCGGAGGATTGCCGCGTCGAGCAGGTGATACCCTTAAAAGTACCCGGACTGAACGCAGCACGCAGTCTGGTAATTGCAACATGCGAGGAGAGCAAGGCAATATGACAAAAATATTAGCTGTAACCAATCAGAAAGGGGGGGTGGGCAAAACCACAACCACCGTAAATCTGGCGGCTAGTTTGGCGGCGGCAAAACAGCGTGTATTGCTTATCGATCTTGACCCGCAGGGCAATGCCACGATGGGCAGCGGTATCGACAAACGAGATTTGCTGGCCAGTGTTTACGAGGTTCTGCTGGGCAGCAAATCAATAGTCGAAGCGCGGATTTACGCCGATGCGGGAAAATATGACTTGCTGCCTGCCAACCGGGATCTTGCTGGCGCAGAGATCGAGTTGGTTGATCTGCCGCAACGTGAAACAAGGTTGCGTGAAGCCTTGCAACTTGTCGAGGGAGAATATGATTTTGTGCTGATTGACTGTCCCCCGGCGCTTAATTTGCTGACTTTGAATGGCTTGTGTGCGGCCAAGTCAGTAATGATCCCGATGCAATGTGAATACTATGCGTTAGAGGGGTTGAGCGACTTGGTGAATACCATACGCAAAGTGCGCACCAGCCTGAATCCGGTACTGGAAATTGAGGGTTTGCTGCGGACCATGTTCGACCCCCGCAATGCACTCGCTCAACAGGTTTCGGACCAGTTGCTGGAGCATTTCGGCAACAAGGTCTACCGCACTGTCATCCCGCGCAATGTGCGTTTGGCAGAAGCGCCCAGTTATGGAGTGCCAGTGTTGTACCACGACAAGTTATCAAAAGGAACGCAAGCATATCTGGCCTTGGCAGGAGAATTATTGAACAACGCGGTGCAGCCACAACCAGCTGCAACGGTATAAAGGAAAAATTATGGCGAAGTTACACAAAGGATTGGGTCGTGGCCTGGATGCATTGTTGTCTGGCGGGAAGAGCGAAAAGGATGAGGTGATGCGAGACTTGAATGTCGCTGTGCTTAAACCGGGCAAGTATCAGCCGCGCTCGCATATGGATGAAACATCGCTGAACGAACTGGCTGCTTCGATTAAAGTTCAGGGGATCATGCAACCGATTTTGGTGCGGCAGCTTGCCGATAGCAGTTACGAGATCATTGCAGGGGAAAGACGCTGGCGCGCCGCACAGCTGGCTGGCTTGAGCCATGTCCCGGTATTGGTGCGCAGCGTTCCGGATAATGCCGCTCTGGCGATGGCGCTGATCGAGAATATCCAGCGCGAAAACCTTAATCCGCTGGAAGAGGCGGTAGGCATTCAACGATTGATAGACGAATTTAAAATGACGCACCAGGTTGCCGCGGATGCGGTGGGCCGCTCTCGAAGTGCAGCCAGTAATTTGTTGCGATTGTTAAAACTGCCCAAGGCTGTGCAGACCCTGCTGATGGAAAACAAGCTGGACATGGGTCATGCGCGCGCGTTGTTGTCGCTGGAAAGCGCCCAGCAGATCATGCTTGCAAACAAAATCGTTCTGGAACAGCTATCTGTGCGTGATACTGAAAAGTTGGCGCAGAAAAAAAGTCACGGACCCGAATCAATTCATGAACCAGAATCAAAGGACAGCCCAAAGAAAATTCCCAAACTTAATCGCGACACACTACGTTTGCAGGAAGAAATAAGCTCGCATCTTGGAGCACGAGTAGAAATCAAGCCGGGCACCAAAGGCGGCGGCAAGCTAGTTATCGAGTACGCAGATCATGACCACTTGGATGAGTTGCTGGGAAAACTCAAAAAGGGCAAATAAGTTGAAGGCTGGCGGCCCGGATGACCAACATCAGGGTTTGACACCTTCAGAAAACATCGCTATTATCCCCGCGGTTTTGGATGCTGATGTTAAAGAAATAAGAATAGCGCATCGAATCGTCTGTTTGCAGGCAGTGGTTGCTCTGGTTGTTGCGAGTATTGCCTATGCCTTGAACAGCGCTCCGGGAATAGCACTGGCGGTATTCGGGGGAGGTTTCGTGTCTGTGGCCAACGGGGCATTGCTGGCCTGGAGATTCTCCCGGTCTGTCTGCAGTTCCAGGCATGAGACACATCATTCCCTTGACGTGCATCATCAACTCAGGCTTTTGTATTTTTATGCCGCCGAAAGATTTTTGGTGGTCGTGGCGCTGCTTGGCTTATGCATGGTAGCGCTAAAAATGGCGCCGCTTGCGGTATTGGTTGGCTTTGTGATTGGCCAAACCGTTCAGATGCCGGCCCGAATATTTTTGAAAAATTTGTGACAGAGATAGTGACTAAATAATGTCTAGCGAAGCGCACACATCAGCAGAATACATCAAGCACCACTTACAAAACCTGACCTATGGCCATTTGCAAAATGGCACATGGGGTATTGCGCACACTCCTGAAGAAGCCAAGGCGATGGGATTCTGGGCGCTAAACCTGGATACTTTCCTTATGTCACTGTTGCTTGGCACGATAATCATGTTTGTATTTCATCGTGCCGCCAAAAGCATTTCCACAGGTACCCCCAGCGGGCTGCAGAATTTTTGCGAGTGGGCCATTGAATTCATTGATACCAGCGTGCGCGGTTCATTTACAGCCAAAAATGACATGATCGCACCCTTGGCGCTGACCATCTTCTTCTGGGTTTTTGCAATGAACCTGATGGATTTGCTGCCAGTAGATTATGTGCCAATGCTGATGCATGAACTGGGTGTGCCGTTCTTCAAAGTGGTTCCCTCTACTGATCCGAATGCTACTTTCGGCATGGCAATAGGCGTGTTTCTGCTGGTGCTTTATTACAGCATCAAAATGAAGGGATTGGGCGGATTTGCGGGTGAATTGACACTGCAACCGTTTGGCAAGTGGGGCATGCCAGTCAACTTGTTGCTGGAGGGGGTCAATCTGATCGCCAAGCCAATATCCCTTGCGCTGCGTCTGTTCGGCAATATGTATGCCGGTGAAATGATCTTTATTTTGATCGCTCTGATGGGCGGAGCATGGGCCGGAGCTACTCTGGGCGGTGCCACATTATATGGTTCACAGATACTGCTGTCGCTGGGCTGGGCGATTTTCCACATTCTGATCGTCACCCTGCAGGCATTCATTTTCATGACACTGACCGTGGTCTACATGGACATGGCGCACCAGGAACATCATTAAAAACCGGTTTTATCAACTTAACTTTTTCAAACAGGAGAATCAAAAATGAATGAAGCAACTGCATTGCTGTATATCGCCGGGGCCCTGATGATGGGTCTGGGCGCGCTGGGCGCAGCCGTTGGTATCGGTATTCTGGGTGGTCGCTTTTTGGAAGGCGCAGCACGTCAACCGGAATTGATTCCGATGTTGCGCACTCAGTTCTTCGTGGTGATGGGGCTGGTCGATGCGGTGCCGATGATTGCTGTCGGTATAGCAATGTACGTTCTGTTTGCGAAGGCCGGCTAATTCGCCTTAAGAGACAACGCATAATTTAAGAAAGGTAGCTTGCATGAATATCAATGCAACTCTTCTCGCCCAGACGATCATGTTCGCACTGTTCGTGTGGTTCTGCATGAAGTTTGTCTGGCCGCCGATCATGGCCGCGCTTGAGCAACGCAAGAAGCATATCGCCGACGGTTTGGCTGATGCCGAGCGGGCGAAGCACGATCTGGAATTGGCATCCAAGCGCTCTGCGGAACTTTTGCGTGAAGCGAAGGAAAAGGTCAGCGAAATAGTGGCCAGCGGCGAAAAGCGAGCCAGTGAAATCGTCGAAACAGCCAAGACTCAAGCCAAGGTGGAAGGCGATCGCATCATTGCGGGAGCCAAAGCCGAGATAGACCAGGAAGTTTTCCGTGCCAAAGAGCAGTTGCGTACCCAGGTGTCAGCAATCGCGCTTGCGGGCGCGAGCAAGATTCTTGGGCGTGAAATCGATGCCAAGGCGCACAGCGACTTGCTTGATAAACTCGTTGCGGAAATCAAGTAGCCATGGCTGAAGCCCTTACCACAGCCAGGCCCTACGCTCAGGCGGCATTTGAAGAAGCGCAAAAGCTCGGAGAATTAAAAGGCTGGTCTGAAATGCTGCTGTCGCTCGCCGAAGCGGTAATCCATCCTGAAGTGCGCGCGGTTGTCACCAGTCCGCGCTTTCTCAAAGCACAGATCGAAAAATTGATGGAAGGTGTGCTGGGCGGCCAGGCACCGGTCCAACAACGCAACTTCGTGCGGATTCTGGTGGAGAACCAGCGCCTGCTGTTGCTTCCTGAAATCTTCTCGCTTTTCGAGGCGCTGCGCGCGGAAGCGGAAAAAACCGTGAATGTTGTGGTGGACTCTGCGTTCGAATTGTCCGCCGCGCAGCAGGAAAAGATCGCCGCTACGCTGAAGGTGCGCCTGAATCGCGAGATAAAGCTGGTCTGCAAAGTAAATAAAGAATTGCTGGGTGGCATAGTGATCCGTGCCGGGGACAAGGTGATCGATGGTTCTGTGCGCACCCGTCTGGGCGAAATGGCAACAGCGCTTGCCTGATTAAACACACTGGCCTGATAAAAGATATATCAATGAGGAAATTCACATGAAGCTCAACCCTTCTGAAATAAGTAATTTGATTCGCAGCCGCATCGAAAACTTCGACGCACTGACACAGGCACGCACCGAGGGCACAGTGGTCAGCGTCACCGACGGTATCGTCCGCGTACACGGGCTTTCCGACGTGATGCAGGGTGAAATGCTGGAATTTCCCGGCAATACCTTCGGGCTTGCGCTGAACCTGGAGCGTGATTCTGTCGGAGCAGTGGTGCTTGGTGAATATGAGCACATCACAGAAGGCGATACCGTCAAATGTACCGGGCGCATCCTTGAGGTGCCGGTTGGTCCGGAATTGTGCGGACGCGTGGTGAATGCGCTGGGGCAGCCTATCGACGGCAAAGGCCCGATCAATACCAAGATGACCGACAAGATTGAAAAAGTGGCGCCGGGTGTTATCGCCCGCAAGTCGGTTGATCAACCGGTACAAACCGGCTTGAAATCGATCGACTCCATGGTTCCGATCGGCCGCGGTCAGCGCGAATTGATCATCGGCGACCGCCAGACCGGCAAGACAGCCGTGGCGGTGGATGCCATCATCAACCAGAAGGGTCAGAACATGACCTGCGTTTACGTGGCTATCGGTCAAAAAGCATCGACCATCGCCAACGTGGTACGCAAGCTGGAAGAGCACGGCGCACTTGGTTACACCATCGTGGTCGCTGCGACTGCTTCTGATTCCGCCGCGATGCAGTTCCTCGCGCCTTATGCCGGTTGCACCATGGGCGAATATTTCCGTGATCGCGGTGAAGACGCGCTGATCGTATATGACGACCTGACCAAACAAGCCTGGGCATACCGCCAAATCTCGCTGTTGCTGCGCCGCCCGCCGGGTCGCGAAGCATACCCCGGCGACGTGTTCTACCTGCATTCCCGCTTGCTGGAACGGGCAGCGCGCGTGAATGCCGACTACGTGGAAGCGTTCACCAAGGGTGCGGTCAAAGGCAAAACCGGTTCGTTGACCGCCCTGCCTATCATTGAAACACAGGCGGGTGACGTCTCCGCTTTCGTTCCGACCAACGTGATTTCCATCACCGACGGCCAGATTTTTTTGGAAACGGATCTGTTCAATGCGGGCATCCGTCCCGCGATCAACGCGGGCGTCTCGGTATCGCGCGTGGGCGGCGCCGCACAAACCAAGGTGATCAAGAAGCTCGGCGGCGGGGTGCGACTGGCGCTCGCCCAATATCGTGAACTGGCCGCTTTCGCGCAGTTTGCATCCGATTTGGACGAAGCCACACGCAAGCAACTTGAGCGTGGACGCATGGTGACCGAACTGATGAAGCAATTGCAGTATGCGCCTCTTTCGGTTGCAAACATGGCAGTCACGCTGTTTTCGGTTAACAAGGGCTATTTCGACGACGTTCCTGTGAATAAAGCACTGGCGTTTGAATCGGCATTGCATACCCACCTGAAATCCAACAACAAGACTCTGCTGGACACGATCGAGTCCACCAAGGACCTGAATGCGGATAACGAAAAATTGTTGTCCGCCGCGATTGAGAAATTCAAGTCTACGGCTGTTTATTAAGGCGGGGTGAGAAATGGCCGGCAGTAAAGAAATACGCGCAAAGATCAAGAGTGTAGAAAATACACGCAAGATCACCCGTGCGATGGAAATGGTGGCCGCAGCAAAGATGCGCAAGGCGCAGGAACGCATGCGCGCGGCGCGACCCTACGCGGAAAAGATACGCGCAGTGGCGGCACACCTGTCGCGCGCCAACCCGGAATACAAACATCCCTTCCTGGTGAAACGTTTGGAAAACCGGAACGTTGGCCTGATCGTGGTGACTTCGGACAAGGGTCTGTGCGGCGGTCTGAATACCAACATCCTGCGGCTCGCCGTGAGCCGCATGAAGTCCTGGGAAGGCGAAGGCAAGGGTCTTCTGGTTTGCCCGATTGGCAACAAAGGCCTGGGCTTCATGAATCGCGTGGGTGCCAAAGTAAAGTCTCAACTGACAGGTTTGGGAGACACGCCTCACATCGAGAAGCTGATCGGTGCGGTGAAGGTGATGCTGGACGCCTACACGGCGGGAGAAATCGACTCGATACATATTAGCTACAACCATTTCGTCAACACGATGAAACAGGAGCCGCGCGTGGAGCAATTGCTGCCGCTGAGCGGAGAGCAGATGGGAACGGCAGAAGGCAGCTGGGATTACATTTACGAACCGGATGCCAAGCAGGTGATAGACGAGTTGCTGGTGCGCTACATGGAGTCGCTGGTTTACCAGGCTGTGGTGGAAAACATGGCATCGGAACAAAGCGCGCGCATGGTGGCGATGAAGGCCGCGTCGGATAACGCCAAGAGCGTGATCGGCGAACTCAAGCTGGTTTACAACAAGGCGCGCCAGGCGGCCATTACCCGCGAAATCTCGGAGATCGTCAGTGGTGCTGCAGCGGTTGGTTAGGTTTGAACATCCGGTCGCCATCTGACTACGTTGGCAAACTGCGCCAATCAAGCGATTGGGTTAACGCCGTCAAAGTTGCTGGTTATGGCGTGAGCTGCGAAATACAAAATTAATTTAGACAGGGAACAAAAAATGAATCAAGGAAAGATTGTTCAGTGTATCGGTGCGGTGGTCGACATCGAATTTCCACGCGACCAAATGCCCAAGGTGTACGAGGCATTGCAGTTGGCAGATGCCGGCTCTTCAACCGCAGAGGCGGGTTTGACTTTTGAAGTGGAACAGCAACTGGGTGACGGTGTGGTGCGTACCATCGCGATGGGTTCCTCCGACGGCTTGCGCCGCGGAATGATAGTGAATGCCAGCGGCGGCGGAATCAAAGTGCCCGTTGGCAGCGGCACGCTGGGGCGGATCATGGATGTGCTGGGTCGCCCGATCGACGATGCCGGCGAGATCAAGTGCAAGGAACGGCGCGAGATTCACCAGAAGGCGCCAAAGTTCGACGAATTGTCGCCATCTGTTGATCTGCTGGAAACCGGTATCAAGGTGATCGACCTGGTTTGTCCGTTTGCCAAGGGCGGCAAGGTCGGCCTGTTCGGCGGCGCGGGTGTGGGCAAGACCGTGAACATGCTGGAACTGATCAACAACATCGCCAAGCAGCACGCAGGCCTGTCGGTGTTCGCCGGCGTGGGTGAGCGCACGCGCGAGGGCAATGACTTTTACCACGAAATGTCGGAAGCGGGCGTAATTCAGCTGGACAATCTACCCGAGTCCAAAGTGGCCATGGTGTTCGGCCAGATGAACGAGCCGCCCGGCAACCGCCTGCGCGTGGCGCTGTCCGGCCTGACTATGGCCGAGTATTTCCGCGATGAAGGCCGCGACATCCTGTTCTTCGTCGACAACATCTATCGCTTTACACTGGCTGGCACCGAAGTATCCGCTCTGCTGGGCCGTATGCCTTCCGCGGTGGGTTACCAGCCGACGCTGGCGGAGGAAATGGGCCGTTTGCAGGAACGTATCACTTCCACCAAGACTGGTTCGATCACCTCGATCCAGGCCGTGTACGTCCCCGCGGATGACTTGACCGACCCGTCCCCCGCGACTACCTTCCTGCACCTGGATTCGACCGTTGTGCTGTCGCGTGACATCGCTTCACTGGGTATCTACCCTGCGGTTGATCCGCTCGACTCCACTTCGCGTCAGCTCGATCCGCTGGTAGTGGGCGAAGAGCATTACAACGTCGCACGCGGCGTACAGGCTACCTTGCAGCGCTACAAGGAATTGCGCGACATCATCGCGATTCTGGGTATGGACGAACTGGCACCTGAAGACAAACTGGCTGTGGCACGCGCCCGCAAGATACAGCGTTTCCTGTCCCAGCCGTTCCACGTGGCGGAAGTGTTCACCGGCAGTCCGGGAAAATACGTCACACTGAAAGACACCATCAAGGGCTTCAAAGGTATCGTTGCAGGCGACTACGACCACCTGCCGGAGCAGGCGTTCTACATGGTCGGCGGAATTGAAGAAGCGGTTGAAAAGGCCAAAACACTCTAAAGAGAAATGGGAACAACCATGGCAATGACCGTACATGTCGATGTGGTGAGCGCGGAAGCGTCCATCTTTTCCGGACTGGCAGAAGTGGTAGTCGTGCCCGGAGAAATGGGCGAGCTGGGTATCTACCCGCGCCATACCGCACTGATGACACGCATCAAACCTGGGTCAGTCAGAATCAAACGGCCTGACCTGGAGCAGGAAGAGCTTATCTATGTGTCGGGTGGCATGCTGGAAATACAGCCCGGGGTAGTAACCATTCTGGCCGACACCGCGATACGCGGCGGCGACCTTGATGAGGCACGCGCTTTGCAGGCCAAGCAACACGCCGAGGAGGCGATGAAAAACCGTACTTCCGATATTGACTACGCCCAGGCGCAAGCTGAATTGTCTGAAGCGGTCGCTCAACTCGCAACGATAGAGCAACTGCGCAAACGCAGCGGACATTAAGGCGATAACAGAAATAGTAAAAAAGGCAGCCCAGGCTGCCTTTTTTACGTATATGACATCAATCACACAGACCCGGAATATTCGCCGAATGACTGCAAACTATGATCTGGCTGCAACAATATTTATCAAGCTGGAAAAAATGTACCAAACCGCAAAGAATGCCAACCAAATTGCCATTCCCACGATAAACGCGAATATGATGCTCTGGGCAGTCAGGTCGAATGAAGGTGAAAACACATCCCAGGTGGCACGGGCTGTAAGAGGATCAATTTTGCCAAGCAAATAAACCAACTGGTGAAAAAGGTCTGTGTTCAGCACCTCGAGAACCCTGCGCAGTTGCTCGGCAGAGTTGATCATCCCCTGTATTGCAGCTCCCTCACTGTGGAAGGTTGCATCGGGACTGGCCAGATGGTAGCGAACAAGTTCCTCGAGACTGCCATGATGGAACTGATTGGCGATTTCCTGGAAGGGCGCAATATCGCGCAGCACTTGATCGAGTTGGCCGCCTACGCGCTGGCGGTACTGGGCGATAAAGCTGGGAACACAACCGGCGGCAACAATACCAGCTACCAAAACGATACGGTCAAGAATTCCGCGCACAAAATTCATGATTGCCTAATAATGATTTGAGTACAAGGTGATTGATTTTACCCGCTGTTGCGCAAACCGGTCGCAATGCCGTTGATGGTGAGATGGATAGCCCGTTTCAGCAGCACATCGTTGTCACCAGCGCGGTAGCGCTGCAACAGGGCCACTTGCAAGTGGTTGAGCGGGTCTATGTAGGGTGTGCGGGTAAGCAGACTCCGGGCAAATGCGGGGTTGTCCTGTAACAGCGTGGTGTTGCCAGTCACGGCAAACAGCATGGTCACGGTAGTTTCCCATTCGTTCTCGATTGCCCCGAAGATACGCTCACGCAATGCGACATCCTCCACCAGCTCGGAATAACTCGATGCGATACCCATGTCGGTCTTGGATAGCACCATATCCATATTGGATATCAAACCGCGGAAGAAGGGCCAGCTCTTATACATCGTCCGGAGTCTAGCCAGACCGGCATCGCCCTCGCGCGCGATGAACTGCTTTACAGCGCTGCCATAGCCAAACCATCCCGGCAGCAACGTGCGGTTCAATCCCCAGCTGAACACCCAGGGAATAGCGCGCAAATCCTCGATGCGGTCGGATGCCTTGCGCGAGGAAGGGCGGCTGCCAATATTAAGTTCGGCGATTTCGCGTATCGGCGTTGTAGTAAAAAAATATTCGGTGAAACCGGGCGTCTCGTAAACCAGTTTGCGATAGGATGAAAAAGCATCCAGGCTCAACTCCTCCATGATGCGCATATATTCCGGATTTCCATCAGCGTCATGCGGATGATCCAGCAGGGTGGCCTCAAGGGTGGCGGCGATCAGTGTTTCCAGATTGCGCCTCCCTATCTCGGGATTGGAGTATTTGCTGGAAATCACCTCGCCCTGTTCGGTAATTCTAATCTGTCCGTTTACGCTGCCCGGAGGTTGCGCGAGAATTGCGTCGTAACTGGGGCCGCCGCCGCGCCCGACAGTGCCTCCGCGGCCATGAAACAAGCGCAGCTCGATATTGTGCTTGGCAAAAATCCTGACCAGTTCCACTTCGGCCTTGTACAGTTCCCAATTGGCAGTGACATAGCCGCCGTCCTTGTTGCTGTCCGAATAGCCGAGCATCACTTCCTGCGTGTTGCCGCGACTGGTCAGTAATTTTCGGTAGTATGGAATCGAAAATAACTCATCCATGATAGCCGCGCAGCCGCGCAAATCCTCGATGGTTTCAAACAGGGGAATGATGTTGACGTGCAGCACGGGATTTTCGCCGCTCTCGAGCAGGCCCGCCTGTTGCAGCATCAAGGCAAGCTCCAGCATGTCGCTGACAGACTCGGTCATGGAAATGATATGGTTGGGCAGTGCTGCGCGGCCAAAGCGCTGATGAATCTGTGCGGCAGCCTGCATGATGCGCAATTCGCTTTGAGCCACGGCACCATACTGGTCGATATCGACTAGCAATGGCTTGCCGGCCTGAAGTGCGGCCAGCAATATTACGCGGCGTTCGGACTCGGCCAGTTCCGGGTAGTTGGCCGCGATCGGGCTGAAAGAAAAAAGCTCGGCCACGGTTTGTTCATGGATAGCGCTGTGTTGGCGCATATCCAGCGGCGCGAGATGAAAACCGAAAACCTCGGCGGCGCGGCGAAGATAAGCGAGACGTCCGCGCGCCAGATACACCGCGCCGTGTTTAAACAGGGAATCAATCAGAACATCCAGATCGCAGATGAAATCCTGAGACGTGGAATAAGGGCGTGCATGTTTATCCAACGGCGACAGGTGCGAGATATTATGGCCAAGCTGTTTGGCAGTGGCAGCAAGGCGCGAATAAATCAGGATCAGCGCGCGCCTGTAGGGTTCATCGAGACGGCTGGAGGCCTTGTCCGGGGATTCGTCGGACAGCTTGCGCAAATCGACACTGACGTCCACCAGACGGTCTGTCAGGCTCAGGCGCGTGCCGAGGAGATGGGTTTCGGCGAGGTAATGTTCAAACGCAAGCGAAGAATGCTGATGCATCGCATCCAGCATCACGTCATGGGTGACAAAGGGATTGCCATCGCGGTCGCCGCCGATCCAGCTGCCCACGCGCAATAAAGGCGGAATGCGAATATCCTTGCCGTAACGAGATTCCAGCTGTTTTTCAATGTATGCGTAAATCCTCGGTATTTCGTTGAGGAAGGTGTAGCGGTAAAACTCCAGACCGTTCTTGATTTCGTCACGCACGGTCAGCTTGGAGGTGCGCAACATCCGGGTTTGCCACAGGATCAGCACGAAGCGATGCAGGGTTTCCTCGTTATATTCAAGATCGTCAGGTGTCATGTCCACACGATCACGGTCGGACAGAAGTTGCGAAATGATCAGCTGGCAATCCAGCACGCTTTTGCGCTGCACTTCGGTGGGGTGCGCGGTCAATACCGGGGAGATCAGTGCGCTGTCCAGAAAATTTTGAAGCGTGGTCTTGTTGATGCGGTTTTCCTCGATGCGCTCAAACGCCAGCAGCAAGCTGCCGTCCTTGGGTGCACTTCCCGCTTTGAGATGGGCGCGATGGCGGCGGTTGTGGTGCAAGTCCTCGGCAATGTTGGAAAGCTGCGAAAAATAGCTGAAGGCGCGCACTACCACCAGAGCCTCGCTGGGCGAGAGAGCGTCCAGAGTCTGTTCCAGTTGCACGCGGTCGCGGTCGTCCTGGGTCTTGCGGAAACGTACCGCAGCGCGGCGCACGTTTTCGATCAGCTGAAATGAAGCTTCGCCTTCCTGCTCGCGAAGTGTGTCGCCAAGTATGCGGCCAAGCAGGCGCACATCATCGCGCAAGGGCAGATCCTTGCTGGAAATATCAGTTGGTGCGGCGATCAGATTCATTACGTTCTCTGGACAAAAGCACGGCGCACCTTATGTTAGAATGCGCCGAATATTGTTTGCTAATTTAAAAAGAATTAATGCACAAAATTTCAAAAAAATCATGAGTCAGAACACCCGTCAAAATCCAACCCGATTGGTAATTGCTTCCCGAGAAAGTGCGCTGGCGATGTGGCAGGCGGAGCATATCCGGGACAGGCTGCGTGCATTATATCCGCAAACCGAGGTCAGCATATTGGGGATGACCACACAGGGAGACCAGATACTTGATGTCACGCTGTCCAAGATAGGCGGCAAAGGCTTGTTCGTGAAGGAGCTGGAGACCGCACTGGAAGACGGCCGTGCAGACCTTGCGGTGCACTCCCTGAAAGACGTGCCGATGAACCTGCCGGACGGGTTCGTTTTGGCGGCGATAGGTGAACGTGAAGATCCGCATGATGCTTTCGTTTCGAACCGGCATGAAAGTCTTGCGGCGTTGCCGACCGGGAGCGTGGTGGGTACGTCCAGCCTGCGCCGCGAAAGCCAGTTGCGGGCACGCTTCCCGCATTTGAAAATCGAGCCGTTGCGCGGCAACGTGCAAACGCGCTTACGCAAACTGGATGAAGGGCAATATGCAGCCATTATACTTGCAGCCGCAGGCCTGAAGCGCCTGGGCCTGGGCCATCGCATCCGCGCGCTCATCACCAGCGAAGACAGTTTGCCCGCGGTGGGCCAGGGCGCGTTAGGCATCGAGTGCCGAGGGGATAGGGCGGATGTTATCGCCTGGCTGCAACCGCTGCACCACCCTGACACAGCCGCCTGTGTGCTGGCCGAGCGAGCCCTGAGCCGCGCACTGGCGGGCAGCTGCCAGGTACCACTGGGTGGGTTTGCAGAAGTAAAAAATGGCAAGCTGCGCATGCGTGGGTTTGTTGCCAGTCCGGATGGAAAACATATGACACAATCCGAAATGACCGGGGACATCGCCCATCCTGAAGCACTGGGAAACAAAATCGCAGAAGCGCTGCGCGCGCAGGGTGCGGACAAGATTCTTGCCGATCTCGCGTTGTGAAACCTGACGCCGATATATTTGAAAGCAGAGTCAACGGTTGCAGCCGGCCGCCCAAGGAAGTATTTCCCTGATGGGAATAACGATAGAAGTATTCTTGCAAAATATGGCTGGCAGAATATGACTGGCAACCTCCCGCTGTCAGGAATGAAAATAGCAGTCACTCGCCCGCGCGACCAGGCGGTAAAGCTGGCTCACAGGATTGAACAGGCGGGAGGTACTGTGTTGCTGTTTCCGTTGCTGGAAATTACCGCGGCGCGAAACCCCCAAGCCTTGCAGGAACAAATCTCCCGCCTCAAGGAATTTGATCTCGCCATTTTTGTCAGCCCGAATGCCGTGCACTATGGCATTACGGCAATACACAAAGAGGGGAAACTCCCGGCGAAATTAAAAATCGCCACAATTGGCCAGGGCAGCGCAAAGGCTTTGCATGAACGGGGAATTTCAAATGTCATCGTGCCAACGCAACGTTTCGACAGCGAGGGCTTGCTGTCCATGCCGGAATTGCAGAATGTCGCAGGAAGTCGAGTGATGATATTTCGCGGCGATAGCGGGCGGGAATTGCTGGGCGACACGCTGCAAATGCGGGGTGCGGAAGTGGAATATGCCGCCTGCTATCAGCGCAGCAAGCCCCACCAGGATGGCGAATTACTGCTGGCAGCAGCACCCGATGCGATTTCGGTGTCCAGCAGCGAGGCGCTGGAAAATTTGTGGCAGATGCTGGATAACAAACGCCAGCAAATATTACGCGACACGCTCCTGTTCGTTCCACATTCGCGCATTGCCGAGCTGGCCGTGAGGCAGGGCTGGCAGCACGTTCAATTGACGGATTCCGGGGACGACGGATTGATGACTGCCCTGAAGGCAGAAGCGGAAAGGAAAGGCTCGATATGACGGCCCACAATACACAACAGCCAAACCGTGAACCGGAACCGGACGCCGACCAGGCGCAAAAACCCGCGGCTGCGGGAATGTTTGCCCGCATCAGTCTCACACAGCTGACGCTGTTCGTGCTGGTGTTGATATTTTTGTGGCAGTGGCTGGATGCGCATCGCGAGATCAGCGCGATGCAACAGCAGCTTGCGGCAAAGATCGCCGAGATGGACGGCAACGGCAAGGCACGGCAGATAATGCAGGAGCAGGAGCAGGAACAGGTGCGCGAACTTTTCGCCAAAGTAACAACGCTGGAAACGAACTATGCGGAAGCACAAAACCAGCAGGCCTCGTTGAAAGCATTGTATAACGACCTGTCGGCAAACCGGGACAAAACAGTACTGGCGGAGATCGAGCAATTGCTGCTGATAGCCGAGCAGCAGTTGCAATTGTCGGGAAATGTAAAAGCTGCACTGATAGCCATGCAAAGCGCGGATGACCGATTAAAGCGCCTGAATCGCGCCACGCTCAACGGACTGCGCAATACGCTGGGTGAGGATATGGATAAATTGCGCGCATTGCCCAACGTCGACATAACCGGCATAAATGGGCAGCTCAATAATCTGATAGGCGCTGTCGACCAGCTGCAGCTGGTTTACCAGCAGCACGTGGCCAATGAGGACGAGGCTGGGGCTGCCCCGCCAAAAGATGAAACCAGCTGGCAAAAACTGCTGCGGGAAATATGGCAGGAGATGAAACAGCTGGTACGCATAGAAAATACCGGCAAGGCTGAAATTCCCCTGCTGCCGCCCGACCAGGAATTTTATTTGCGCGAGAATCTTAAACTGCACCTGCTGGCCGCCCGACTCGACTTGCTGTCGCGCGACGAGAACGGGTTCCGCCTGGAGTTGAAAACAGCGCAAACCTGGACGGAGCGATATTTTGATGGAAAAACGAACCGGTCAGCGCGGATGCTGGATGAACTGAAAAAACTCGCGGCATCAAAAATTAATGTCGAGCTGCCCGACATAAGTTCCAGTTTGCAGATGGTACGCAACTATCGTCTCTCCCGCGAAAACGAGCCAAAGGCGCGTTTCGAGGAACGGCCAGGCGAGCCAAAGGCGCAGCGATGAAATACCTGTTATGGATACTCGGCATGTTTACCGCAGCAGTGGCCGTCGCCACGGTGGCGACACACAATTTGTCTTACGTGTTGCTGGTATATCCGCCATACCGCGCCGAGATGTCGCTGGTGCTGTTTATAGTCATTTTGCTGGTTGCCTTCGCACTCGGATATGCCCTGATACGGATGACCTCGGCCACCCTGCAATTGCCGGCCCATGTGCGGAAATTTCGGATGGAGCGCACACAAGCCAAGGCTCGCAAGCAATTGGAAACAGTTCTGGGGACATTTTTCGAAGGACGCTATGCAGCGGCTGAAAAAGGCGCAAAACACGCGATGGAATCAGGTGACCAATCGGCTTTGTACCCCATCATAGCGGCGCGTTCCGCGCACGAACTGCGGGAATACAAAAATCGCGACGCCTATTTGTCCGCTGTTCGGGGAAAAAAGCTGGGCGATACCTCGATGAAATTGATGGCGGCCAGCAAATTCATGCTGGATCAGCGCAATCCTCGCGCCGCATTGAGCGCGCTTCAGGAAATGCGCGATAGCGGGATCAAGAACAACGTTGGCGCGTTGTCGCTGGAACTCAGGGCGCAGCAGCAGGCGGGCAACTGGGATGAGGTGCTGAATGTGCTGGATCAATTGGAAAAGCGCTCATCCATCGATGCGATAGTTGCCGAGCAATTACGCCAACAAGTCTGGCTGGAAAAGATACGCCGTCAGGAAGATCTGGCTGGCCTCTACCGTTGCCTGAAAAATATTCCAGCCGATTTAAAACGGGCCGGAAAAATTGCCGCCGCCGCCGCGCACGAACTGATAAAAAAAGGCGACGGTTCACTCGCGCAACAATTGCTTGCCCATAGTCTGGATGCGCACTGGGATAGTGAATTGGCGGCGTTGTACGGCGATTGCCTTTCCGGCGATGCTGTCGCGCAAATTGAACAGGCCGAGAAATGGCTGAATATGCACCAGCAGGATACCGGTCTTTTGCTGGCTTTGGGCAAGCTATGCCTGCATCAAAAGCTGTGGGGCAAGGCGCAGAATTACCTGGATGCCAGCATCAGCGTCTCGCCCAGCCACGAGGCATACAACGCGCTGGCGCTGCTTGCAGAACGCCTGGGTAAATCCGATGAAGCGTTCAAGTATTACCACAAGGCGATGTCGCTGGGGAAATAGCGCGGCGGGGGAAACGAAACCGGTTGCGCAGGATTTATCGTCAGGTCTTGGGTGCGTAAGTGAATGCATCCGAAAAAAACGCCTCATTGGGCAGTTTACGCTGCGCGGTAAAATCGCGATGGGCTGCTTCCACGACCACCGGCGCGCCGCAGGCATACACTTCATGTTTTGACAGATCGCTATAGTCATCCAGTACCGCCTGATGAACAAAACCGGTGCGGCCTTGCCAGGCATCCTCAGGCAAGGTTTCAGACAGCACCGGCGTAAATTTGATGCCTCTGCTTTCCCATTGCCTTGCCAGGTCCAGCAGGTACAGGTCGGCCAATTTGCGCCCGCCCCAGTAGAAATGCATGGGGCGTTTCAACCCGATATGAAGAGCATGTTCAACGATAGCCTTGATTGGTGCGAAACCGGTGCCGCTGGCAACAAGCACGATGGGTTTCTCGGTATCTTCCCGCAGGAAAAAGGTGCCGAGCGGTCCCGTGAAGCGCAGGATATCGCGCTCTTTCATGACTTCGAAGGCATAGTGGGTGAACGCGCCACCCACGATATTGCGGATGTGCAGCTCCAGAAATTCGTCGTCGTGAGGCGCGTTGGCCAGCGAGAAACTGCGCGGCTTTTGGTCCTTGAGCAGGATATCAATGTATTGTCCGGCCAAAAACTGCAAGCGCTCGTTGCTGGGCAGTTTGAGCGAGAGCACCATCACGTCAGGGGCCGGTTTGGACATTTTATGCACGCGGCATGGCATGGTCCTGACCGGAATATCGTTGACTGCACTCACTTCACGGCAGTCCAGCACCAGATCTGAAAGCGGCTTTGCGCAACAGAACAATGCCATACCGGCTGCTTTTTCATCCTCGCTCAAGGTGCTGTCCTGGTATTTCCCATAATCCACCTGGCCGGTAACTATCTTGCCCTTGCAGGTGCCGCACACACCGTCGCGGCAACTATACGGCAGTGTGTATCCATACTTGAGAGCAGCTTCAAGAACGGTCTCATGTGTCTCGATGGAAAAGCTGTGGCCGCTGGGTTGTATCGTGGTCTTGAAGGTCATGATGAATGCTGTGGCTTACGCAAGAAACGGGATTTTAACGCATAATCTGACAATGAGACGCTTGTTAATTATAGGCTGCGGTGATGTCGCGGCGCGCACAATTCCATTATTAATAAAGGGATATCGGGTGTACGCGCTGGTGCGCAATGCCGGATATTTTGCCCGCTTGCGCGCACTGGATGTGGTGCCGCTGATGGGTGACCTGGATGACCGCAACAGTCTTGCACGCATCGCCGGAATAGCCGATGCGGTATTGCATTTTGCGCCGCCGCCGAACAGCGGCATTCACGACACGCGAACCCGCAACCTGCTCAGCGCCCTGTCAAACGGCAAATTGCCGAAACGAATGGTCTATATCAGCACCAGCGGTGTGTACGGCGATTGCGCCGGAGCCCGGGTGAGTGAAACCCGTCCGCTCAACGCGACATCGCCGCGCGCGCAACGGCGCGTGGACGCCGAGAAGCAGATACGCAGCTGGGCAAAGCGCAACCATGTGAATGCCGGCATCCTGCGGGTACCGGGTATCTACGCTGAAGACCGCTTGCCGCTAAACCGCGTGCGGCAGGGAACACCGGGCGTCGTCGCCAGCGAGGACGGCTACACCAATCATATTCATGCCGATGACCTGGCACGCATAGCCATGGCCGCTTTGCAGCGCGGGCAGGCGTGCCGCGTGTATCACGCCAGCGATGACAGCCAGCTCAAGATGGGCGAATATTTCGACAGCATCGCCGATGCGTTCAGTCTGCCGCGCATACCTCGCGTCAGCCGCGCCGAGGCGCAGCGGGTGCTGCCGGAATCGCTGCTGTCATTCATGAATGAATCGAGACGCCTGAACAATCGGCGCATCAAGGAAGAATTGAAGGTGAAGCTGCGCTTTCCGGAAGTGGCGGACCTGCTGGCCACAATCAACCAGCCATAACGCAGCTGCGGTTCCTGGCCTCAGGACACACTGATGTCGGGCGCAAAAAAAATCCTTAAACGGTCTATTCCGCGAGGCTGTTGCGTGCCCGAACGATCGCTGCAGCGACCTGGTTGGGCGCAGTCCCGCCGATATGGTCGCGACTGGCAAGCGAGCCTTCCAGCGACAACACCTGATAAACGTCACCGGCAATGTGCGTTGAAAATTGCTGCAACTCGGCGATGCTGATGTCGCCCAGATCACACCCGCGCTGTTCCGCGAAGCGCACCGCCTGTGCAACGGCCTCGTGCGCATCACGGAACGGCAAACCTTTTTTTACCAGGTAATCGGCCAGGTCGGTCGCCGTGGCATAGCCCTGCAGGGCCGCGCTGCGCATCGCCTCCGGCTTGACCTTGATGCCCGCTATCATGTCCGCGTAGATGCGCAAAGTCTGAGTCAGCGTTTCCACGGTGTCGAACAAGGGTTCCTTGTCTTCCTGATTGTCCTTGTTATAGGCCAGCGGCTGGCCTTTCATCAGCGTGAGCAGCGCAACCAGATGGCCGTTAACCCGCCCGGTCTTGCCGCGCACCAGTTCCGGCACATCGGGATTTTTCTTTTGCGGCATGATGGACGAGCCGGTGCAGAAGCGGTCGGCGATATCGATGAAACCGAAACGCGGGCTCATCCACAAAATCAATTCTTCGGAGAAGCGCGACAAGTGCGTCATGATCAGCGCGGCGCAGGCGGTGAATTCGATAGCGAAGTCGCGATCCGAAACCGCGTCCAGCGAATTCTCGCACACCCCGTCAAAACCGAGCAGGTCGGCGACATATTCGCGTTTGATCGGATAACTGGTTCCGGCCAGGGCCGCCGCGCCCAACGGCAAACGATTGACGCGCTTGCGGCAATCCTGCAAACGTTCCGCGTCGCGCTTCAGCATCTCGAAATACGCCATCAGGTGGTGCGCGAAGCTGATCGGCTGGGCGACCTGCAGATGCGTGAAGCCGGGCATGATGGTATTGGTGTGCTGAGTGGCCAGGTCGAGCAGCGCGATTTGCAATGCCCTGATCAGAGCTAGCAGCCCATCGATCTCGTGGCGCAGGTACAGACGCACATCGGTCGCCACCTGGTCGTTGCGCGAACGTCCGGTGTGCAGCCGCTTGCCGGCATCCCCGACCAGTGTGGTAAGGCGTTTCTCGATGTTAAGGTGCACGTCTTCCAGATCCAGCGACCAGACGAATTCCCCGGCGATGATCTCATTTTCGATCTGTCCGAGTCCGCGCTTGATGTC
>JAJZEQ010000295.1 GCA_021851345.1 Pseudomonadota bacterium | reverse complement strand
GCGCTGTTGTCCGTGGGCCATGATCATTCTCCTTGTGGTGATGAGTTGCGAAATATGCGCTACTGAAGTGTCGCGATATATTGCCGCCGGCCCAACCCGGATTGCAGCAGGGCGCAACGCGTGCAAATGATAATCCCCGGCGGGAAAATGTGAAACTTTTTCTTGCATCCTTGCGGGAGCGGCCAGCAGAAAGTTACTCATGTATATCGAAGTGATTCGGGTTCCCGGCAAATGACGGTTCCGGTAAATGGCAATTCTGGGATAATGGCGCTTCCGGGTAGAACTGGCGGCCCCGTTAAGCGGACTCTTTCGCCAACAGGGCCGTTATTCAAAAGTGCTACACACACATAATTTTTCCGGTGCAGGTGAGGTAATCCTGCTCCTGCGCTATTCTTGATGCGATCTGGAATGAATCCGGACCGACTGGGGCTCTGCAAAATTCATGGCAGCGAGACCGGCGCGAATTATGGAAACACCGATAGCTGAAATTACTTACAAGGAAAAATCATGAAGAATTTGTTAGTGGCAATGATGGGTGTAACCATAATATCGATGTGCGGATCTGCACTGGCCGCACCTATGACCAGTGAGCAGGGAGACGCCATACTCAAGGAACTGCGCGATATAAAGCAACTGCTGGCTAGGCAGCAGGCGCAGGCGGCGCCGGCAGGTCCACAGGCACCGCAGGATATGACGGTCAAAAGCGATGCGATATATGTGCTCGGCAAAAGCGATGCGCCGCTGACCATGGTGGAATTCACCGACTACCAGTGCCCGTTCTGCGGGCGGTTCGAGACAGCCACTTTTCCGGAGATCAAAAAGAATTACATCGACACCGGGAAGATGCGATTGATCGTGCGCGACCTGCCGCTGGAAGGGCTTCATCCGTTTGCGCTGAAAGCCGCCCAGTCTGTGCACTGCGCGGCAGATCAGGGAAAATTCTGGGAGATGAAGGACCTGGTGTTCAGGAATCAGAACAAGCTTGATGACGATTCCCTGGCCGGCTATGCAAAGGACCTTGCGCTCAATGGTGCAACCTTCAAGAGTTGCATGGCCGAGGGCAAACACCTGAAGGAAATCGCGGATGAGGCCAAATATGCCCAATCGCTGGGCATCACCGGGACACCGACGTTCATTATCGGCAAGACTGCAGGCGATTCCGTGAAAGGCCGCTTAATCGTCGGCGCGTTGCCGTATGAAAACTTTGCAGCTGTGATCAACGAGATGCTCGACAAGCACTGATCATTGAGTGCGCAGCCCGTGCAGCGTGCGGCACGCTGCACGGCCGTTTTAAGCTTGTGTCAGCCCAGAACCGGGTAATCGGTATACCCCTTGGCTCCAGGGGTGTAGAACGTATCCATGTCGGGCGCATTCAGAGCCGCACCGTTCTTCCAGCGCGTGACCAGATCGGGATTGGCGAGGATAGGCCTGCCCACGGCGATCAGATCACATTTTCCGGCCGCCAGATCGCTCTCGGCGCGCGCGAGATCGTAGCCGCCGGAGAGGATCAGTTTGCCCTTGAAGGTATTCCGGAACATCTTCCTGATCGAATCGGGTACCGGCGGTGCGCCCATCGGCGAGTGGTCCACCAGGTGGATATAGACCAGCCCGCGTGCATTGAGCTGTTGCGCAAGGTAGGTGTAATCCGCTTCCATCGCGTCATACAGCGGCATGTCGTTGAACACGCCGTATGGCGACAAACGTATGCCAACCTTGTCCTTGCCGATGGCCTTGATTACCGAATCGGCGACTTCGAGCACGAAGCGCGCGCGGTTTTCGATGGTACCGCCGTAGCGGTCGGTGCGCAGGTTTGAGTTCGGGCGTATGAACTGTTCGAGCAGATAACCGTTTGCCCCGTGCAATTCGACACCGTCGAATCCCGCCTCTACCGCGTTCTTTGCGCCCTGGGCGTATTCTTCTATCGCGGTCCTGATGTCGGCCTCGGTCATCGCCTGCGGCATGGCGTTCTGCTTCATGCCCTCGGCATCGGTGTACATGTCACCCGCCGCCGCCACTGCCGACGGCCCCAGCACGCGTGCGCCCGCAGGAAGGTTGAGCGGATGGCCGACGCGCCCGCAGTGCATGAACTGGATGAATGTCTTCGCGCCCTTGGCATGCACCGCAGCGGTGACGAGTTTCCAGCCCGCGACCTGTGCCGCGGAAAATATTCCCGGTATGCGCGGATAGCCCAGACCGTTCGGAGACGGCGAGGTGCCCTCGGTGATGATAAGGCCGACAGAGCCGCGCTGCGCGTAGTATTCCGCCATCAGTTCATTGGGGATATTGCCGGTGGCGCGGTTGCGGGTCAGCGGTGCCATCACCAGATGGTTCTGCAAAGCAAGTGTTCCCAGGGTGGTTTTAGAAAATAGCAGTGACATGTCCTATCCTTGTAAAATGTTGAAGAAATTTATTGGCAAAAGAAACATCGGGAAATTATCGGGGTGATTCCGCGCGGCTCCAAATCGGCGGACAATATACCCTGAATCAAATAAATTCACAGCCGCCGGCTTTCACGGTGTATGAGTTTCGCGGGTAAAATATTCCGGATTGCTCGGCAGGGTGATCGTAGTGCAATGACAGGGGGTGCCATGAAGAAATTGAAGCATGAAGCGGAATTATTCAAGGGCGCGCTGCTTGAGGGTGTCAGATATGCGGAAGGGCGCGGAGTGGTTGAATTCGAGGCTACCGATTCGGCCAGCGAAAAACTGCTGTACATCTACAGGCTTCTGGTCCACGATAAAGTCATCCAGCCATTGCCCGAGGATCAGGTCGCCGAAAAAACGCTGCGCCACAAGCTCGCGATCTGGTACGCGAAGCAATTGCCCAAAGATCATCCGCTATTGCAATAGTATCCCCGGCCGGATAACAGAAGATAATATGCCCTGCCAGGACAGATGAACACCCTTGCCAGATTCGTATACGCCGTACCGCGATGAACACTGAGGACACGACGGAGAAATTCCGCATCGACAAATGGCTGTGCGCGGCCCGGTTTTTTAAAACCCGCGCACTGGTGGCCGATGCCGTCGAGTGCGGCCAAGTGCATATCAACGGGGCGCGCGTTAAACCGGCCAAGACGGTCCTGGCGGGAGATATGCTCACCATCAATATCGGGCAGAAGCAATACGAAGTGGAGGTGCTGGCGCTGTCAAACCGGCGCGGCCCGGCATCCGAGGCGCAGAAAATGTATCGCGAGACCGATGCCAGCCGCCAGCGCCGCGAGGCGATGGCCGCGCAGCTCAAGGCACAACCGCAGCCTTTCTTTTTCAGGGGCAGGCCGACCAAGCGCGATCGCAGGGAGATGGAGCGTTTCAAGAAAAACAACTGAGCTTTGCCCCCAATGCTGTTTACTTAACCGTTCGTGGTGAGGTATCGAACCACTTGATGCGTGCCCTTCGATACGCTTGACGTACCCTGCCATGAGTTTGCCGAATGGTCATGGTTCCCGAATCCACAGGCACGTTTTTGCGCAGTTGCAATCTTCAATATAGCCGCATACGCGGAATTTGGCATGGCGCTGAACGCCGCCAAAAAAGCTCAAGTCTGTCGGCGCGGATTGCCGCTGGCAAGGTATACTTTATTCTGTTTTGAACCATGTCCCGGCTGCAAATCAACCACACGCCGAGGCGATATTTTTGAAGGGAGCGATGCATGTTTATTTCTCGATACGGTTCGGGGGCACGATGGCTGGCGGCGTTATTTGCCGTTGCCGGTTTGGCATGGGCAGTGAACAGTCATGCCTCGCCCGGACCGGATGACCGGCAGGCGATATCCGATAGTTACAGCCAGGCGCTTGCCAGCCCGATAAGGACCGATGCCGACAGGGATGCCGATGCCCAGCGCAAACCTCTCGAATTTCTGCAGTTCACAAATGTGCGGCCCGGTATGCGGGTTCTGGATATTGCCGCAGGCGGCGGGTACACCACGCAACTGCTCGCGCTGGCGGTTGGCAGCAATGGCATCGTCTGGGCACAGAATGCCAAATCACAACCTGCACTTGAGAAGAGGCTGTCCAGTCACCCCCAGGCCAACATCATTCCTGTCATTCGGTCTTACCAGGACCCGGTGCCCGATGCTGCATCCCGACTCGATTTGATCACCATCGTGATGGATTACCACGATATCGCCTATATGCCGGTTGACCGTGCAAAGATGGATAGCCGGCTGTTCCATGCATTGAAGTCGGGCGGGCATCTCGTTGTGCTGGATCATTCGGCCAAAGCGGGTAGCGGTGTCTCGGTGGCAAAAACACTGCACCGCATTGACGAAAAAGTCGTTCTGGACGAATTTCGGCAAGCGGGTTTCCAGCTTGAACAGTCGGGAGATTTCTTGAGGAACCCGTCCGATTCGCGCGACCAGGCATTTTTTGACATGAAAACCCCGACTGATAAATTCGCATTGCGCTTCATCAAGCCTTGATGGGCTGCATACCCAAACAATAACCGGGGACGATGATGCATACGGTTCTGATTACCGGCGCCAACCGCGGGATAGGCCTGGAATTCTGCCGGCAGTATGCTGCTGAAGGCTGGCGTGTGCTGGCATGCAGCCGTGATCCCGGCAAGGCTGACGCGCTGGCCAAGCTGGCAGCGCTTTATCCCGGACTGATTGCCTTGCATACCCTGGATGTCGCCGACCATGCCCAGATCGGGCGTTTGGCGCAGGAACTGGGCGGCGAATCGATCGACCTGCTGATCAACAATGCCGGTGTCTATCCAGATTCCGATACGCTGGGTTTCGGCCATACCGACTATGCGGAATGGCTGCAGGCCTTCCGCATCAATACCATGGCGCCGCTCAAGATGGCTGAGACATTCGCCCCGCACCTTGCCAGGGGAAAACAAAAAGTCATCGTGGCCATCACCAGCAAAATGGGCAGCATCGCCGACAATGCCGGGGGCGGAAGTTACCTTTACCGCTCCAGCAAAGCGGCGCTCAATATGGTCGTGAAGAGTCTTGCAATTGACCTGAAACCGGGCGGAATCATTGCGGTGGTATTTCATCCCGGTTGGGTGCAGACCGATATGGGCGGGCCAGATGCAATGATCTCCGCGGCACAAAGCGTATCCGGCATGAGGCAAATGATCAGCAGGCTCGCATCAGCCGATTCAGGGAAATTTTTCGGTTATGATGGCCAGGAAATCCTCTGGTAGCCATGGCAGAATCGCGCAACGCCATGCTCCGGCAGTTTCGGGTACATTATTCTGATAAGGAGAAAATATGGAAGTACTGCAAAAGATATTCATTGCCGCTGCGGTAATATTTGTTGTCGGGGGAATAGTCTGGTTCATATTCATTGCACATTGACATATCCGTACCCGCCCGGCGGCGAACGCCATGCCAGCCACCCGGTCGGCATCCTGCCGGGCGAGCCGGATATTGCCGATTACTGTGGATTATCCGCAACACGAAATGCAGGGCCCGCCATTTTCAGTGACTACCGGGGAAGTGGAACAACTCTACCGGGAACATGCCGAAATACACTTGCTGGCGAGCCAGGACACGCTGGCGCAAAATCCGCGCTTTCAGCAGCGCGGTTTGAGCCGGATGCGGGAAAACATCTTCATGCTGACGTTGCGCTAGATTGAGATGCCTGTTGCCGACCCATATCCTGGAATGTGCGGCAGCGCAGGTGACAGGGGGAAAGCACGGTGCTAGCATTCTCCTTGCTGCTGACCGGCGGCATCGCTGCCGCGGTGTTCTACATCATACTTATCAAGCGCAGGCTGGCCCGTGATCGCGCCGAACGGAAGCAGGCGGAACAACGCGAACAAATCCGCAGCCATGTGCTGGAACTGCTGGCCCATGGCGCACCGCTCGCGACGGTACTGGGTGCCATCGTGCGCGGGCTGGAGCAGGAGCAGCCGGACATGCTTTGCAGCATCATGCTGCTCGACAGCGAGGGCAAGCATCTGCTGAACGGAGCGGCGCCCAGCCTGCCCGATTTTTACAACGATGCGGTCGACGGGTTCGGGATAGGCATAGGCGCAGGGTC
>JAJZEQ010000172.1 GCA_021851345.1 Pseudomonadota bacterium | reverse complement strand
ACTTGGAAGGATCGTAAGTGAAATAGGGATTCGATTCATCTTTCTGGCTGTGGATATGATTCTCGCCGTCGTAGCCGTAGCGCACCTCGCGCAATCCGGTGACGCCGGCCATGTCCTGCAATTCGCAATTGCCGTTGGCCGCGCAGGTCAGGCAGTCCAGCGGGTGGTCGGAGATGTAGAGCTCCATCACCCCTTTGCGCAGTTCCTGCAGCTTGGGCGACTGGGTGCGCACCTTCATGCCCTGTTCCGCCGGCGTGGTGCACGACGCGGGATAACCCTTGCGTCCCTCGATTTCCACCAGACACAAACGGCACGAGCCGAACGGTTCAAGGCTGTCCGTCGCGCACAGTTTGGGCACATTCACGCCGCTTTCGGCGGCCGCGCGCATGATCGAAGTCCCGGCTGCAACGGTTACCTGCATGCCGTCTATCTCCAGCGTGACTTCCTGTTCGGCGATGCGCCGAGGCGTGCCGAAATCCTTTTCATTGAGTTGTTCAAGCATGTTGATCTCCTGTGGCAGCGTTTTTATTTGGCTAAACCGGAATTTTCTTTGACAAAATCCCGGGGGAAATGATTCAGCGCGGACAGCACCGGATAAGGTGTCATGCCGCCCATCGCGCACATCGAACCGTTCAGCATCGTGTCGCACAGGTCGCGCAGCAGCTCGACCTGCGCTTCCGTGTCCTGTCCGGCGATGATCTTGTCCATCACCTCCACGCCCCGCGTCGCGCCTATCCTGCACGGCGTGCATTTGCCGCAGGACTCGATCGCGCAAAATTTCATCGCATAGCGCGCCAGCTTGGCGAGGTCCGCGCTGTCGTCATGCACGACGATGCCGCCGTGCCCGAGCACCGCCCACAAAGCCGTGTACGCCTCGTAATCCAGCGGCGTGTCCCATTGCGATTCCGGCAGGTAGGCGCCCAGCGGTCCGCCCACCTGCACTGCCTTGATCGGACGGCCCGATGCGGAGCCGCCGCCGAAGTCGTACATCAGTTCGCGCAACGTCACGCCGAACGCCTTCTCGATCAGGCCGCCGTGTTTGATGTTGCCCGCCAGCTGGAACGGCAGCGTGCCGTTCGAACGCCCCATGCCATAATCTTTGTAAAACGCCGCGCCCTTGTCGAGGATGATGGGCACACTGGCCAGCGAGATGACGTTGTTGATCACGGTGGGCTTGCCGAACAGCCCGGCGATCGCGGGCAGCGGGGGTTTGGCGCGCACGATGCCGCGTTTGCCTTCGAGACTCTCCAGCAGCGAGGTTTCCTCGCCGCACACGTAAGCTCCGGCGCCTTTGCGTACTTCCAGTTCAAAGCTGTTTCCGGAATTCAATATATTCGGACCCAGGTAGCCCGCCTTGCGGGCCGCGGCGATCGCTTCGTTCAGTATTGTTATCGAATGGGGATATTCGCTGCGCACATAGATGTAACCCTGTGTCGCACCGACCGCGAGCGCGGCGATGGTCATGCCCTCGATCAGTACAAAGGGGTCTCCCTCCATCAGCATGCGATCAGCGAACGTGCCCGAGTCGCCCTCGTCGGCATTGCACACGATGTATTTTTGCGCAGCAGCCGTGTTCAGCACCGTCTTCCATTTGATGCCGGTCGGAAAGGCCGCGCCGCCGCGCCCGCGCAAACCGGAGTCGGTCACCTGCTGCACGATGGCCGCAGGCTGCATGGTCAGCGCCTTGCGCAAGCCCTGAAAACCGTCATGCGCGAGATAATCCTCCAGCGACAGCGGATCGGTGATGCCGACGCGCGCAAAGGTCAGCCTCTCCTGCTTTTTCAAATACGCCAGTTCTTCGGTCAACCCCAGACCCAGCTTATGTTTCCCGCCATGCAGAAAATCCGCATCGAAAAGTGCGCGAACATCTTTGCCTTCGACCGGCCCATAGGCCACGCGCCCTTTAGCGGTCTGCACCTCGACCAGCGGTTCCAGCCACAGCATGCCGCGCGACCCGTTGCGCACCAGCTCCACGGCCATGTTGCGCCGCGCGGCCTCGGCCAGTATGGCTTTCGCCACGGCCTCGGCGCCGAGCGCCAGAGCGGCCGAGTCTCCGGGCACAAATAACTTTATGTTCATGTCTTGATTCCCATTTGCTCGATCAGGCGATCGAATTTTTCCGGTGTGACGCGCGCATGCAATTCCTCGCCCACCATCAAGGCCGGCGAGGTCGCGCACAGCCCCAGGCAATACACCGGCTTCACTTCGCATTCGCCGTGCCTGCTGCCCGCCAGTCTTTGTTTCGCGTGTTCGACCAATCGCTCCGCACCCATGCTCTGGCATGCCTCGGCGCAGCATATCTCTATCGTGTGTCTGGCAGGCGGGGTTGTGCGAAAATGGTGGTAGAAGGTGATCACGCCATGCACTTCGGCGCGGGAAAGATTCATCGCGGAGGCGATCTGCTGTATGGAATCGGGCGGAATGTATCCCAGCGCTTCCTGGATATCGTGCAATATCGGCAGCAGCGCGCCGGGTCGATTTTGCTGCGAGGAGAGTATGGAAGCGATGCTCTCGGTATGGCTGGCATGGTTCATCTGGTATTTTCCTCGTAATGCCGGGCATATTATCGGATATCAGAATATGCAATTCTGAACATGTTTATGCTTTATAATTATTTAAAGCCAACTCATATGCAGGCAAGTTAGCACAGAGCTTTCAATCCCTCAATAGGTTATTAATTACATATATGAGTTTTGAAATTCACCCCGAATGGAGCTTGAAGAAAAGCAAAGGTGCCAAGGTATCTTTGCCTTTGTTGCTGAGTTTACTCACCTCCATTCGCGACAGCGGCAGCATCAGCAGGGCGGCAGCCAGCGAGAAGCTTTCCTACCGCCACGCATGGGGGATGCTGCGCGATTTCGAACTGGAGTTTTCCGCCCCGTTGTTGCTGAAATCCAGGGGCAAGGGCACGTCATTGACGCCGCTGGCAGAAAAGCTGATTTGGGCTGACAAGCGCATCACCGCGCGCATCACGCCGATACTGGAAAGTTTCGCTTCCGAACTGGAAGCCATCCTGACCAGAGCCTCGACCGCGTTGCGTATCACCGCATCTCACGGCTTTGCAGTCGAGGCGCTGATCCAGCGGCTCGGTTCGGACAACGTGCCCGTTGAAATCAATTATCGCAGCAGCCTCGAGGCCGTAGCGGCCCTTTCCCACGACGAATGCGACCTGGCAGGGTTTCATGTGCCGGTCGGTGAATTCAAGCATGCGGCGCAACCCTATCTGAAATGGCTGGATCCGCGGCAGCATGCGCTGATACATTTGGCGTATCGAAGCCAGGGTTTATTCATCGCCAAGGGCAACCCGAAAAAAATACGGGGCTTGATCGATTTACAGCGCAAAGACTTGCGCTTCGTTAACCGGCAAACCGGATCGGGCACAAAAATATTGCTGGAACTGCTGCTTGCCAAGGAAAACATCGACAGCAAAGACATCGCGGACTATGACATTGCGGAATTTACCCATTCAGCCGTGGCTGCCTATGTCGCCAGCGATATGGCCGATGTGGGCTTCGGCGTGGAAACCGCAGCCAGGCGATTCGACCTGGATTTCATCCCTGTTGCACGGGAAAATTATTTTTTTGCCTGCAAGGCCAGCGCCCTGAGCCAGAGCCAGCTTAAATCCACGCGCGCCATCATGCTGAGCGCATCGTTCCGCGATTCCGTTAACGTGCTGGCGGGATACGATGGCAAACAGTCAGGTTCGATGGTCACCTTTGAAGACGCGTTTTCCTGACCATGCAGATGCGCCTCAACGGGATGCTTAGGCGCTTCATTCCCTGCGTGATGGTCTGCGCAATATCGGGCGGCATGGCCCTGGCGCAGACTGACGAATTTCCCCAGAGGGTCGACGGGGATATCGGCGTTGGCACTTACTACATATCGCGCATCGTCCGCGGCCAGGCCAATCAGGTCACCGAACTACCCTATGGCAATTTCGATTACCACAGAATGTTCATGCGGGTAGATACGCTGGGCTTGAAAACGAGCAAACTGGGCTACGGCTACCTTGAGATCACGACCAAATTCAACCAGGATGGATTCAACACCAACGGCACCAAACTGCTTGGATTTCGAAGCAGGCAGGATTCATTGCCATTAGGCCTGTTCCGATCTCAGACAACATCCTTCGGCGCACTCCTGATTCACGCCTATCATGACATCAACGAGTCCGGGGGCAACCTGTTCGACATGACTTATTTCAGCGAACTGGACGCCAGACGCCTGACTTTCTATCCGCTGGCGGGTGCGGAATATCAGTCCAGAAATTACGTGAGCTACTATTACGGCGTCTCGAATCAGGAAGCCGCGCTAAGCCAGTATGCCGTTTACCACCCCACCGGTGCGGTCAATCCGTTTATAGGGCTGATGTGCGACGCCAAATTGACGGAGAAATACCATCTCAACCTTTACCTGGGCCGCAAATGGCTGGGCAATGCCATTCAATCCAGCCCCATCGTTAATAAAAGCGTAATGGATACGGGTTTTATCGCGCTGGCTTATCGCTTCGAATAAATCAGGGTTTACTTCTGCATCCCCTTGCCGGGGGACAGGAAAGCCGGGCTCGCTGCCGTGAATTACCCCGACCCGAGACGTGCTATTGATATTTCCATAATTCACGACACCCTTGCCGTCATTGCGAACGAAGTGAAGCAATCCAGCAAGACCAAGATGCATTTTTTAAGCCCTCTGGATTGCCACGTCGGCTACGCCTTCTCGCAATGACAGCATTACTGGATTGCCGCGTCGGCTTCGCCTCTGCAGCGCTTCGCTCGCAGTTAAAGCCTTGTTGCAATGACGAGGCATTCCGGATTCCCCGAATTCACGGGAATGACGTGCCAGTTTTTAATTTCCCCTGACCGCATTTCGAAAGATGTGCCACTGCCTTCAAATATGAAACCTCAGTAATCATTATTTTCCGTGTCATTTTTCATCACACTGGCAACATCAGCCGGCGTATCCAGGTCGAAGAAGCTGCGCAATCCCGGGTCGGCTGCCAACAGTTCCGACTCATCCACATAGCGAACTTGCAACTGCTCCAGAATAGCGCGCAGACTGTTTCTTCCGCTACCAGCAAGGTGCGCGCGTATCACGCCCAGACAGGCTGTCGCATAGTATGCCGCCAGCGGTTGCTGATGCCCCTGCACGACAGGCACGACGGCCTGATAACCGGAGCGTGACCCGGCCAGCAGCTCGACCATCGCCGCCTCAACGAAAGGCATATCGCAGGCCACCACAAAAGCCCATGGCGTGGTGACATGCGCCAGACCCGCAGCCAGTCCGGCCAGGGGTCCGGCACCGGACTGCTGTCCATTTTCGGCCGGTTCATCGCAGACTTGCGGAAGGTTTATTTCAGGGCGCGGTTGGCGCACGCTGACAATGGTTTGCGGAAACACCTGCTGCATCGTTCCGGCCACTCGTTGCAGCAGCGTTTGCCCGCCCAGCAGCAGCCGGGCCTTATCCTGTCCCATGCGTTGCGAGTCACCACCCGCCAGGATGATTGCAGTACAGTCTTTAATCACGAGAATAATTCAGCATGAACTGTACGATGCCGCCGATATCGTCGAGCGAGAAATGCGGCAGCTCCGGATAAGCCTCATCGACATCGCTGACCATAGCAATCAGGCCGTCCCCGATTGCGCAGCGCGGGACAGCAGTGCATTCGCGGCGCAATACCTCGATCTTGACGCCTGATGCATGGGAGAAACCTTCCGCCAGCACCAGGTCCGCCTCACCCAGAAAACGCCGGGCCAGCTGTTCCGGTTCGCGCCTGCCATTGCTATCAACGGGCGCGTCGGCGACCAGTTGCAGCTCGCTGGACGTGACCAGCATGCTCATCACGGCTCCGGCCTGCTTGTAGCGCCAGCTGTCCTTGCCCGGCGTATCCAGCACCACCTTGTGATGCGCATGCTTGATCGTCGCCACCCGCAGCCCCCTGCCGCTGAGTTCGCGCAACAACTTCTCGATCAGCGTGGTCTTGCCGGAACCGGAATGGCCGACAAAGAT
>JAJZEQ010000087.1 GCA_021851345.1 Pseudomonadota bacterium | reverse complement strand
CAGCTCAAAACAATATGCCGCCCGCACCGAGGAAAACTTGCGCCAGTCGAATCTGGCCCGGGATGAAAAACACTATGCCACGCTGCTCAAGCTGACCGTTGCCGAAGCGGGCAAAAGCATAGTCGAGCTGCCCTGGGTATGGGGCAGGCCTTTGCAGCAAGTGTGCTCCGCAGTGCGCAGCTGCCACGGATGGGAACATGTCGAAGCAGCACGCACAAGCGGCAAGGGAATGATTTTTCTGACGCCGCACTGGGGTTGCTTCGAGATCACCGGACTATATATCGGGCAGCGCCTGCCGATAACAAACTTGTATAGCCCCCCAAAGCAGGGTTGGCTGGAACCGGTAATGCGCAGGGGTCGCGAACGAGGCCTGGCGCGCCTCGCAACCGCGGATATCAGCGGTGTGCGCCTGTTGTACAAAGCCCTCAAACGCGGCGAGACGATAGGCTTGTTGCCCGACCAGGTGCCCAGCCATGGCGAAGGTGTATGGGTGGATTTCTTTGCCCGTCCCGCTTACACGATGACTTTGAGCGGGCGCCTTGCCCAGTCCAGCGGCGCGACAGTGTTGCTTGCCTATGCCGAACGCCTGCCCAAAGGGGCGGGATACACACTGAACTTCGAACCGTTGCCGCTGGATTTTTCCAAATCCGTGCCGCTGCAGATCAATGCCGCGCTGGAACGCGTGATCGCGATCTCCCCGGCCCAGTATCTGTGGAGCTACAACCGCTACAAGGTCCCGGGCGGGGTTCTGCCTCCAGCGGCCGGGGAGCATGCATGCTAGTGCGGACCGGGGTGTTCGTGTTGTGGCTGATACACTTTTTGCCTTTCCGCGTGCTGGTCTGGATCGGCAATACGCTGGGCCTGCTGCTATACGCGATCGCCGCGGAACGCCGGCATGTGGCGAGCGTCAACCTGAATCTGTGCTTCCCCGGCATGACCGAAGCCCAACGCAGGCGACTGTTGCGTGCCCACTTCAGGATGTTTGCGCGCGGCCTGATCGAACGCACCATCCTGTGGTGGGGCAGCGCAGAGCGCATCTCGAGCCTGATCCGCGTCGAGGGTGCCGAACATTTCGAGGCGCTGCAAGGCAAGCCATCCATTCTGCTCACCCCCCATTTCGTCGGCATGGATGCCGGCGGCCAGTGGATCGCGCAACACACCGACACGGTGTGCATGTATGCCAACCAGAAGAACCTCTACCTGACCGACCTGCTGCTGCAGAAGCGTGCCCGCTTCCGCAACCAGCGCCTGTATTCACGCCAGCAAGGGTTGCGTCCCATCCTCAAGGGCATGCGCGAAGGCATGCCGTTCATCTATCCGCCGGATCAGGACCAGGGCATCAGGGACGGCGCCTTCATTCCTTTTTTCGGCGTGCCTGCCGCGACAATGACCTCGGTGCCGCGCATCGCGCAAATGACCGGCGCGAAAGTCCTGCCCTGCATCACGCGCTTGCTGCCCGGTGCGGCAGGTTATGTGCTGACCTTCTATCCCGCCTGGGAGAATTATCCCAGCGGCGATGACATCGCCGATACGCGCCGCATGAACGCGTTCATCGAAGAGCGGGTGCGCGAGATGCCGGAGCAGTATTTCTGGCTGCACAAGCGGTTCAAGACCCGCCCCGAAGGCGAAGAGAAGTTTTATTGAACCTGCCGCAATAAATTTTTATGGGGGTTACATGAAATATAAGGACCTGCGCGATTTCATCACCCAACTGGAAAAACTCGGCGAACTCAAGCGCGTCAGCGCGCCGGTTTCTCCGCACCTGGAAATGACCGAGATCTGCGACCGCGTGCTGCGCGCGCAGGGTCCGGCCATCCTGTTCGAAAATCCCGTCGGGCACAACACGCCCGTCCTGGCCAATCTGTTCGGCACACCGCGCCGCGTCGCGCTGGGCATGGGCGAGGAATCCATTGCAGCACTGCGCGAAGTCGGCAGGCTGCTCGCCTATCTCAAGGAACCCGAGCCACCCAAGGGTTTGAAGGATGCCTGGGAAAAATGGCCGGTGCTGAAACAGGTGCTTAACATGTCGCCCAAGGTGCTTTCCAGCGCGCCTTGTCAGGACGTGGTGTGGGAAGGAAACGAAGTGAACCTGGCCAAGCTGCCGATCCAGACTTGCTGGCCCGGCGATGTTGCCCCGCTGATCACCTGGGGCCTGGTGGTCACGCGTGGGCCGAACAAGATACGCCAGAATCTCGGCATCTACCGCCAGCAGGTGATCGCGCCGAACAAGGTCATCATGCGCTGGCTTGCGCAGCGCGGCGGCGCACTGGATTTTCAGGACTGGCGCAAGACCCATCCCGGCAAGCCATTCCCAGTCGCGGTGGTGATAGGCGCCGATCCGGCCACGATACTCGGTGCGGTCACGCCGGTGCCGGACAGTCTTTCCGAATACCAGTTCGCCGGATTGCTGCGCGGCAGCAAGACCGAACTGGTGAAGTGCATGGACAGCGATCTGCAGGTTCCGGCCAGCGCCGAGATCGTGCTGGAAGGCGTGATCCATCCCGGTGAAATGGCGCTGGAGGGACCGTATGGCGACCACACCGGTTATTACAACGAGCAGGACAAGTTCCCGGTGTTCACGATAGAGCGCATCACGATGCGCTCTAACCCGATCTACCACTCCACCTACACCGGCAAGCCGCCCGATGAACCGTCGATGCTGGGCGTCGCACTCAACGAAGTGTTCGTGCCGCTGTTGCAAAAGCAGTTCCCCGAAATCGCGGACTTTTACCTGCCGCCGGAAGGCTGCAGCTACCGCATGGCGGTGGTCAGCATCAAAAAACAATACGCGGGGCACGCCAAGCGCGTGATGTTCGGCATCTGGTCCTTCCTGCGCCAGTTCATGTACACCAAGTTCATTATCGTGGTTGACGACGATATCGATATCCGCAACTGGCAGGAAGTGATCTGGGCGATCACGACGCGCGTCGACCCGGTGCGCGACACCTTGCTGGTGGACAACACGCCTATCGATTACCTGGATTTTGCCAGCCCGGTTTCAGGACTGGGCGGCAAGATGGGTCTGGACGCCACCAACAAGTGGCCGGGCGAGACGCAACGCGAGTGGGGCACGACTATCGTGATGGATGCCGCGGTGAAAGCAAAGGTGGATGCGATGTGGGGCGAGCTGGGTCTTTGAAACATCCTGATTGAATACCGGAGCGCAATCCCGGCCAGTCGGAAATCAAAGATCGCCCCGATGGCCAGCCCACCGTAATTGCTGCAATTCAGACCCGCCGGGACCTGCGGCGTCAGCTTATATCCGGCTCCGGCGATAACATATAAAGAGCGGCATCAGGCGAGAACGGAAATGTATTTCATGACCCCTTTTGCAGCCACTCGATCAGCGCATCCTGGGCGGGCAGGGCCAGCGCAGCATTGGGGTGATTGACGATAAACACCACGATCCACTGTTTTCCGCTGCGCGCCTTCACGTAACCGGCTATCGATTTCACGCCTTCCAGCGAGCCGGTCTTGAGGTGAGCATAGCCTGCGATATCGCTATTCCTGAAACGCTTCTTCACCGTTCCGTCCATGCCCAGTATCGGCAGCGAGGCTTCCAGTTCTGCGTTGAACGGGCTGTTCGTGGCGCGCTGCAACAATTCGGCGAGATGCTGCGCACTAATGCGTTCCCTGCGCGACAAGCCTGCCCCGTTTTCCAGCACCAGCTCGGGGAACCGCAGCTGCTGCATGTTCAGCCATTGCTGAATCGCCGCGGTGCTGCGCCTGATGCTGGCCGGCTGGGGCACGGCCGCCGGCTCCGGCATCTCGACCGGCACATCTGAACCGGCGCTATCTCCTTCGCGCTGATGCCCCGCAAGAATGGAATTCTCTCCAGGTGCTTTCGGCGCCGGGGAATCGTCGCGATCGCCTTTCTCATCGGTGGCTGACGGCATTCCCGTTCCCGTGGCAGCCAGTGCCTCCTGCGCAGCCCCTGCGGTACCCAGGGTCAGAAACAGTTGCCGGGCCATGATGTTGTTGCTGAACTTGTTGATGTCGCGTATCACTTCCGACAGGGGCGGAGAGATGTAAGTTGCGAACGGAGCCTGTCCGGCGGGCGCGGCTCCTGCACGCATCCTGCCCTGCACCGTACCGCCGAGTTCCCGCCACAAGGCGCCGAACACCGCGAAAAAATATTCGTCCTGCGGCAATAGCGAAAAATAGTCGTCCGCCTCGCCGCAGCCGGACGGAATCCTTCCCTCCAGAACGATATCGTGCCCGTCCAGGCGCGCCTTGTAATCATCCTCGCCGCCACAATGCAATTTATTGGAAGTGGTGATGCGATTGATCACTGTATAGCCCGCCAAATCGGGTTCCAGCATAGCAATGGTTGCATGCCCATCCGGTATCAGGTGCAAATGCAGCGCATTGAAATTGAGCAGCAACGCGCTGGTGCCCACGTTGTAAGCGCGATTCGGATCATTGTCGAACGCCGCCGGATCCTGGCTGACTGCCTCGAAAAAACTGTGGTCCAGCACGACATCACCGCGTATCTCGCGCAGCCCGCGCTGGCGCAGTTCGCGCAACCACATCCAGAATTCCTCGACGGTCAGCTTTGGATCGCCATATCCCTTGAACACAAGATCGCCTTGCAGCACGCCATTTTCCAGCTTGCCGTCCAGGTAGGCTTCGGTCTTCCAGCGATACGCGGGGCCCAGCGTCTCCAGTGACGCAAACGTGGTAAGCAATTTCATCGTGGAGGCCGGGTTCATCGCGCGATCGGCATTCAGGCTGATCAGCGGCCCGGCATCGTGCGTCTCCTGCACCACGATGCTAACACTGGACAGCGGAATATGCGCGTGCTTGAGCGCGTCGCTGACCGGCTCGGGCAAGACATCCGCAACCGCCCGGGATGTCACCAGACAGAAAATGAACAGCCTGATGAAAAAAATTCGCATTTCAATTAACCCAGTTCATTGACGATACGCAAGGTACGGCTTGCCAGCATATCCATCTCCGGTTCGCTGATTATATAGGGCGGCATGAAATAAATCGTGTTGCCGATAGGTCGAATCAGCAACTCATGTTCCAGCGCGAGCGCGAAACAGCGCCGCGCAAAATCCCCGTGCGGCGATTCCACTTCGAAGGCCCAGACCATGCCGGTATTGCGCCAGTTGCGCACCGCGCGGTGTTCGCGCAATGGGATCGATATTTCGTTCATGTACGCCGCCTTGACGCGGTTCAGCGCAAGCACGTTGTCCTGCGCGAAAATATCCAGCGTGGCCAGCGCCGCCCGGCACGCCAGCGGGTTCCCGGTGTATGAATGTGAATGCAAAAATCCGCCTGCCATCTCGTCCCGGTAAAATGCCTGGTAGATTTCGTCACGCGTCATCACCACCGACAAGGGCAGATAACCACCGGTAATGCCTTTGGAAAGGCATAAAAAGTCAGGAGTAATCCCCTTCGCCTCCTGCATGAGTGCCGACCCGGGCGGCTCGGCTGCCTGCTCGCAGGCGAACATCGTGCCGGTGCGGCCCATGCCGACGGCGATCTCGTCCGCAATCAAATGCACCTCATATTCGTCGCACAACTGACGCGCGCGCCGCAAATAGGCCGGGTGGTACATCGCCATGCCGGCCGCGCCCTGTACCAGCGGCTCGATGATGAAAGCGGCCAGTTGCGCATGATGCTGCTGTAAATGCAATTCCAGCGCATCCGCACAGCGCAATGCGTAAGCTTCTGCGCTCTCCCCCGCAGCGGCTTTGCGCCAGTCCGGGCTGGGCACAGTGGCCTGCTGCCGGATCAGCGCGCCGTATGCGTCGCGGAACAGCGCCACGTCGGTCACCGACAATGCGCCCAGGGTTTCGCCGTGGTAGCTGTTTTCCAGGCTGATGAATTGCATCTTGTCCGGCTTGCCGCTGTTGCGCCAGTAATGCGCGCTCATCTTGAGCGCGATCTCGGTCGCCGAAGCACCGTCCGAAGCATAAAAACAATGCCCCAGGCCTTCGGGCGCGAGTTCGCGCAGCCGTTCCGAAAGCAGCACCACCGGCTCGTGGGTGAACCCGGCC
>JAJZEQ010000081.1 GCA_021851345.1 Pseudomonadota bacterium | reverse complement strand
CAGCCTGGTATTAAGCAAGCGGGAACTCGAGATCATCAGCGGCTTCTTTCTGCTGGCCCTGCCGCTGTTGCTCGCGGGCGCGGGAATATATCTCTGGCGTAAGCGCCGCGCCTGAAAGGCCGCAACGTGCAGCGCCCTGCGCGTTGCGGAATGGTCCTTGCAACCGGCCGGGGATTGACGAACCGGCCGGATCGGCGCGATCAGAACTCTTTCCAGTCGCTTTCCTCGTCGGCATTGGCCGCAGGCAGCTTGCGCTGCTTTCCCGGTGGCGCCAGTGTTCTTGGGGCGGGGCGCATAATATCGGGTCGGGTCGCGGATTTGACAGCATCTGTCTGCGAGCCTGTTTTGTCTGAAGCCAGCTTGAAGATACTCACCGCATCCATCAATGCTTCCGCCTGCCCCTGCATCGCCTCGGCAGCCGCGGCCGCCTGTTCCACCAGCGCGGCGTTCTGCTGCGTCATGTCGTCCATCTGCACGATCGCCTGGTTGACTTCCTCTATGCCCGCGCTCTGCTCGCTCGAGGCCGCCGAGATCTCGGCCATGATGTCGGTGACGCGCTTCACCGCATCGACGACTTCATGCATCGTGGCGCCGGCCTGATCCACCTGTTTCGACCCGGCGTAGATCTTGTCCGTTGAGGTGTCGATCAGGACCTTGATCTCCTTGGCCGCCGCCGCCGAGCGCTGCGCCAGGTTGCGCACCTCGGATGCCACCACCGCGAAGCCGCGTCCCTGTTCGCCGGCACGGGCCGCTTCCACCGCGGCATTCAGCGCCAGGATGTTGGTCTGGAAGGCGATGCCTTCGATCACGCCTATGATGTCGGCGATCTTCCCGGAACTGGCACTGATCAGCGCCATGGTCTGCACCACGTCGTCCACCGCCTGCCCACCCCTGACGGCGATATCCGAGGCCTTGACCGCCAGCTGCTTGGCCTGTTTGGCGTTCTCGGCGTTCTGCTTCACGGCCGAGGTCAGCTCTTCCATGCTGGAGGCGGTCTCTTCCAGGCTGGAGGCCTGTTCTTCGGTGCGCTGCGACAGGTCGCTGTTGCCCGCAGCGATTTCACGGGCGGCAGCGCTGATGGAGTCGGTGGTATCGCGCACCTTGCCGACGATGCCGGTAAGTTTGTTGATCATATCCTTGACTGCGAACAGCATGCTGCTGTTGTCGCTCTCCCTGGTGCTTACTTCAACCGCCAAGTCGCCATACGCCACGCGCTTGACCACTTCGGCGACATAAGCCGGCTCTCCGCCTAGCTGCACCACGACGCTGCGGGTGATGAGCCAGGAGATGAAGGCACCCACTACCAGCGCTATGGCCGCCAGTGTGATCACCATCATACGGGCGACAAAATAGGCCGTATGGGCAGATTCCGCACTTTTTTCAGTATCTTGTTCTTGGGACGCTATCATTGCGGACAACCCTGTCAGCCTTATCTCCATGCTTGGCTGCCACTCGTGCAGCAAAACCTGAATTGCTTCGGGTTTTTTGTTATCTCTGCTCAGTTGAATGATTTTTTCAAACTGTTGCCTGGCAATGGTATGTTCCGCATCTAATTTCGCGAATTTCGCCTTGTCGGAATCATCATTAAGCATGGAGTATAAAACCTTGGCGTGTTCCTGATAATCATTCCGCGCCTTATCGATACTCGCGAGTTGCACCGCCACGTCCTGTTCATCGAGAGTCAACGCGATATTGCGCACTCTGATCGCAACAGCATTCATATCTTCGCGCATGGCGTAAAGCTGTGCCATTTTCACCATGTTGTCCTGGGTGATGCCGTCCATCTTGTCCTGTATTTTCGCCATCAGCGACAGGCCCAAGCCTGCCAGCATGACCATCAGCACCAGCACTACACCAAAGCCCAAGCCCAGGCGCGCGCCCACTTTCAGATTCCCCAGAGACATACTTCCCCCCGACTTAAGCAATGATTTTGAAACTTGATGCGGGCAATTTAGGCGGCGGATTCTGCCGCCTCGACCAGTTCCATTTCACGGCTGGTCATCAGCTTCTCGATGTCCACCAGGATCAGCATGCGCTCGTCCACCGTGCCCAGGCCCTGCAGGTAGCGGGTGTCCATGCCCGCCCCGAATTCCGGGGCCGGCTTGATCTGTTCCGCTTTCAGCGTCAGCACGTCCGACACGCCGTCCACCACCATGCCCACCACCCGGTTCGCCACGTTCAGGATGATCACCACCGTGGTTTCGTCGTAGCTGACCCGGCCCAGCTTGAATTTGATGCGCATGTCCACGATGGGCACAATGCTGCCGCGCAGGTTGATCACGCCCTTGATAAATTCGGCGGTGTTGGCGATGCTCGTCACCGCATCGTAGCCGCGAATCTCCTGCACCTTGAGGATGTCGATGGCGTATTCTTCCGCACCCAGCGTGAAGGTCAGCAGCTCGCGGCCTGATCCCGCTGCGCCTGTTTCCTGGCCTGATTGCATGGTATCCTCCTCTGCTATTTAATAATTTGAAAAATTATCGCCAGTCTGTTCACCGTCATCTCGCGGAAGGAATTTTCCTGGCAACGAAAATTGCGCGAAGTTAATCCCCATGCTGCGGCATGGGCCGCTGCGATAATTTGACCAGCGAGCTCACGTCCATGATCATGGCAACCCGTCCATCCCCCATGATCGTGGCTCCGGACACACCGTCCACCTTGCGGTAATTGGTTTCCAGGCTCTTGATTACCACTTGATGCTGTCCCACCAGCTCGTCCACGAACAGAGCGACCTTCCGGCCTTCCGTTTCCAGCAGCACCAGCATCCCTTCGGTGGGATCGCTGACCCTGGGCTTGATGTTGAACACTTTATGCAGCGCGATCATCGGCAGATATTCACCCCGCACTTGTATCAACTTGCCTTGCCCGCTGATTTCATTGATATCGCCGGCCCCGGGCCGGAACGATTCTAGGATAAAGCCGAGCGGAATGATATATATCTGCCCGCCCACGGCCACGGACAAGCCATCCAGGATCGCCAATGTCAGCGGCAGGCGGATAGCGACGGTGCTGCCTTTCCCCTGCCGGGATGTTACATCGACGCGGCCGCCGATGCCCTCGATATTTCTTTTCACCACGTCCATGCCGACGCCGCGACCGGAAACATCCGTGATGGCGATTGCTGTTGTAAAACCGGGTGCATAAATCAATTTCCAGACATCCTCATCGCTCATGCCGTCGCTGACTGATATGCCATTCTCCCTGGCTGTTGCCAGTATCCGCTCGCGGTTCAGCCCCGCCCCGTCATCCGACACTTCAATGACAATATTGCCTCCCTGATGAGCGGCGCGCAGTGTGATAGTACCCTGCGGGTCTTTGCCCCTGGCGACACGTTCCTCGGGATGTTCGATGCCGTGATCCAGGCTGTTGCGCACCAGATGGGTGAGCGGGTCGCTGATTTTTTCGATCAGCCCCTTGTCCAGCTCGGTGCTCTCACCAATGATTTTGAGCTGCACCTTCTTGTTGAGCTTGCCTGCGCTGTCCCGTACCACACGCTGGAAACGGTTGAATACCAGGCTGATCGGCATCATGCGCACCGACATCACCGAGTCTTGCAGGTCGCGGGTGTTGCGCTCGAGCTGCGCCAGGCCATTGATCAGCTGTTCATGCAACACCGGATCCATGCTGGATACGATTTCCGCCAGCATGGACTGGGTGATGACCAGCTCCCCGACCAGATTGATCATCGCATCCACCTTGCCCACGCTGACACGGATGGAAGTGTCGCTTCCTGTTACTGCAGAAACCCTGTCCGCAGCACGGCGGCCGGGGACGTCATCGTGCCGCGCATCCAACCGGGGCGGAGGCTGGGTCCGGGATACGGGTTCTTCGAAGAAACCATATCCCTGTGCATTTTCCATCCCCGGCTTTATCGCCCCGGGCTCCACAAAAAAACCATAACCCTCGCCATCCGCCCTGGCCGGATACGATTCATCAAATAGGCCGTAACTCTGCCCCGCCGCGTTGCCGGAGATGGTCTCCTGGACCGAAATTGCAAACTGTTCCGGCTTTAGAAAGAACGAGAATATCTCGCGCAGATCCGCTTCGGACGCGTAAGCGGTCAGCAACAAGTCCACCGCATCATCGGTAATTATTTTATTTTCGATCTTGCCCAGGTTGCCCAGGTCATCAAGCAAATTGGCGAGGTGTAAGCGGTCGGGAAAGATGCCGGGCGAATTGGCAAACCGGATTCGGTATACATTTCGCACCGAAGTATGCGTCTTTGCGGCAAGCGGATGGGCACCTTCCGCGGCGGGAATCCCGCCTGGATTATTGGCCAGTCGCTCCAGTGTTGCGCGGATTTCGATGGAGGCCGCTTCGTCGGCAACAGCTCCATTCCGGTGAGCATCCAGCATGCCGCGCAGCACATCTCCCGCGCGCAGAAAGACGTCCACCATCCCGCGCGTAAGTGCAATCTCATTTTTGCGTACGCGGTCCAGCAACGTTTCCAGAATATGGGTCACATCGGCCAAATCGGTAAAACCGAAAGTGCCGCTGCCCCCCTTTATGGAATGGGCAGCCCGGAAAATTGCATTTAGCTGGTCCGCATCCGGCGCATCCGGATCGAACGCAAGCAACAGGCTCTCCATGCTCGCGAGATGCTCGGCGGCCTCGTCAAAAAATACCTGGTAGAACTGGCTCATGTCGATGGACATAGGCTCTTCCATGGGGTTTTCATTCCGGGAATTCCGGCTGCGGCATGCATCAGTTTGCAGGCGGTGACATTAGCCGATCACCTTTTTGACCACCTCCAGCAATTTATGCGGGTCGAACGGCTTGACCAGCCAGCCTGTCGCTCCGGCCGCCCTGCCCTGATTTTTCATGTCGTCACTGGATTCGGTGGTCAACATCAGTATCGGCGTTGACGCGAACTGGGGAAGCGCCCGCAACGCCTTGATCAGGGCCAGGCCATCCATCCTCGGCATGTTCTGGTCAGTCAGTATCAGATCGATGGCATTGGCCCCTGCCTTGTCCAGCCCTTCCTGGCCGTCGGCCGCCTCGATGACGGCATATCCGGCAGATTTAAGGGTAAAAGCCACCATCTGACGAATAGAGGTGGAGTCATCAACAGCCAAAATAGTTTTCGCCATCTTTTCCGCTCAATATGTATAGTTAATATGGTAATTCCAGAGTGCTGAACCAGGGCATTAATTACCAAAAAATGCCGCCGGCCATTGCCAGGCTTCCTAAAACTAAAACAATTCTATATCGCCCGTGCCAAAATTTTTCTGCGCGACAGGGTTGGCTTTCTGCTTGTTCAGCGATACAACATATTTGTCCAGCAGGAGATTATAGGCCGCGATTTGCTCCATATACTCCTTGTGCGTCGGGCTGCCCGATCTGCCTTTGCCCTTGCCCATTTCGCTTGCCACTTCCTGCAGTGCGGCCATGCGCATTCTGGCGTGCTCAATCAGCTGCGAACTCATATCCTGAAACTGCAGGGTGGATATGACCACCAGCACATTCTGCTCCACATTGGCGCTGATCATATTAAGCTCAAGCGCATTATCAGCCACGATTTGATTGAAAGAATTCAAGTGCGCCGTCATGGCCTGAATATGCCGACTGGATTCCCCTGCCAACGCAGCATTGCTTTCCGCAGGGTTGCTGCCGGCATATTCCGGAACCGCCAGGGAGCGCCCGACATCGGCTGCCAGATCCTGGATCTGTTTGCTGAAATCATTGGTATGCAGGGAAAGATCGCGCACCCCGTCGGAAATCGCGATGAAATTGCTCACCAACTTGGATATGGCATCATTGAGTATCGCCTGCGTGTTGCCCAGTTCGGTGTGTGCCGAGCTGAGCTGCTCGGATATCTCATTGCCCAGCTGCACGTGAAAGGCACTGCTCTCCTGAAGAAACTCGTGCCCGTTCGATGATAGCGAATCTGACGCATGCCTGAAATTTTCGCCGGCTTGCCTGACCAGATAGCCCAAACACGCCAGCATGGTCAGAAACACCAGCATATCGGCCAGCAGATATTTTGAATTGTGCCAGTACAGTATTACGTCCCCTCCGAGCAGGACGCCACTAATCAATGCGCCGGCTGCGGCAAGGCGGGAGTAATTTTTAATGCTTGTCATTTCCTGGATTCCACTCGTTTTCCCGCACACAATTTTTTATTCCCCGGCATACGACCCCGGACCCGCGAGACCCCGCAACATCGCGTCAAATACTACCGTGTTTAAGTTAGTGTAACAACCGAATGTTGCCTCGCTTGCCGCCCGGAAAACCAGCCGAGAGTGGGTTCCCCAACCAGTCACACCGGAAAAATGTCGCGAGAAACCCAAGCCCGCGCGGCCTACTCATGGGCGCTGCCGGCTTGCAGTGCGGTATGCACATGCCGCAGCAAATCAGTATCGGTATAAGGCTTGGTCAGGTAGATATCGACCCCGGCGCGCAGGGCTTGCTCGCGATGCTTTTCTGTCGAACGTGAAGTGATCATGATAATGGGCAGGTGCCGGGTGGTTTTTTCCAGGCGCAAATGCTGTGCGAGTTCCATGCCATTCATGTTGGGCATTTCCAGATCAGTGCAGATTATGTGCGGATCGAAGGATTTAAGCACGCGAATCGCTTCCATGCCGTCGCCTGCCCCCCTGACTTCATAGGCTGCATCCTGAAAAAGTTGCATCAGCCCCCTGCGTACGGAAAGCGTATCGTCCACAACCAGTATTCTGCGAACTTGGCGACGAGCGGCCGCGGCCAGGTCTGCGGCTGCCTTCACCGCTATCGGCGAGGCAAGCAATTCCGGGACGTTGAGCAGCGGCACCAGAGAACCGTCGCCCAGTATGGTCACGCCCGAGAGGCCGTGCACACGGGGCAGATATTTTCCCATGCTCTTTACCATCACGCTGCGGCTGTCGATGAGCTTGTCGACCAGGATCGCCTTGATGCCGTCTATAGTGCGAATCAGGACTTTCGGCATTGCTGCAAACCGTTCAGAGCCCGGCGGCGGGGAAGGATAGCCAGTCAGGAGAGACAGGTCATGCAGCGGAAAACTCTCGTCCCGCATTATGAATTGCCAGCCGGCACTGCCTGTATTTTTTTCTCTGGCGGATTCCGCGTAATGCACCCGGCCCAGTCCGGCGGGGAACGCTTCCTTGATGTAATGAATTGGAATGGCAAAGACCTGCTTCCCCGCTTCAACCAGCAAGGTGTGCTGTGTCACCAGCGATGCCTGAAAGCGCAATACGACTTCGCATCCATTTCCCGGTTCCGAGCCGAGCTCTACCGTTCCTTTGATGCTAGCCAGTCGAGATGCCACCACATCCAAGCCCACGCCGCGCCCGGAAATTTCGTTGACCTGATCCCGGGTGGAAAAGCCCGGCAGCAGCACCAGACGGGCAAGTTCAGGGTAAGTGAGTTGTTGTTCCCCGCGTATCAGATTCCGTTCGACCGCCTTGGCGCGGACACGCGCATAATCCAGGCCCCGGCCATCATCGCGGATGGTGACGATAATCCCGGATCCCTGCCGGGAAAAATCAAGCTTGACCGTGCCTTCCGGCGGTTTTCCTGCAATTGTTCTTTCCTCGGGCAATTCGATGCCATGATCAACCGCATTACGCAGGATATGCAGCAGCGGATCAGCCAGCTTGTTAAGCACATCGCCATCTATCTGGATTTCGCCGCCGGTAATTACCAGCCGGGCCTGCTTTCCCGTTTGCTGGCAAGTTTGTCTCACATTGCGCATCAGGCGCGCTGTCAAAACGTTAGCCGGGGCAAGCCGCGTTGCCGCGACCTGATACTGGAGCTCCTTGTTGATATTTGCCTGTTGCACAACCTCGTTGCGCAAGCTTGCCACGCCGGCCTCAAGGCTGCCTGTCATTTCGCGGGCATCGGCGGTAACCTCGACCAGGGCTTGGGTAACGCCATGCAACTCTGTGTAGCGATCCAGTTCCAGCGGATCGAAAGATCCATCCTTTCCGGTTTCTGTCCGCGCCAGCGACAGGCCGCGCAACATCACTATTTTTTCAATGTCGGTTACCTGTTGCCGGACCGCATAATTGTGCGATAGCAATGCGGCGGCGCGGGCATTTACATTGGCCACCTGCGATTCAACCCTGGCAATTACTGCGGTCATCTCGCCAACCAGCCTGAAAATTTCATCCACGGTATTGACCGGCACACGCAGCGTTGCCTGTGCTTCGGTTTCCGGCGCAGCGGCTGCAGAAACTTCCGGTCGCGGCACATCGTGTAATGCCGGCTGAACCTCGACGTCCCCGTCGTCGGTCATGTTGGCAATGTCGCCTGATTTGACTTTGTTTGCCCAGGCCACGATCTGGTTCAAAACCTCAAATGAATTTTCGGGCTCATCTTCGTCACCGCGAAGATAGCCCACCATTTGCGCAAGGCAGTCGCTTGCCATTACCAGAGACCGGCCAAGTGCGCGCGGTGGCTTTACCGGATTCTTCTCGAAGTATTCCAGCACGTCTTCGGTATGGTGTCCAAGTGCCGCGACTCCCCGTATCCCGACGATGCTGGCCGACCCTTTGAACGAATGTGCGATTCGTTTGGCGTTGCGCATGTCGTCAATATCCGCATGCCCCGCCGCGATCCTGGAAGTCAGCGCCGCGAACCGCTCCACATTGCCCGGAGCCTCGTCCAGAAATGCGTCATAAACCTCGCGGTCTGCGTTCTCCGGCACGGCAAGGGATATGTCTACGATACTCACGCTGGCGGGCGTATCTGCCCCATCAAGCTGTGCCACCAGTTCCTCCGGCACGAGCGGCGGGGTAGTCAGCAATTCGATCAAATCCAGCCTGGCAGACTCGTCGAAAGACTGCGCAAGCAATGGATTCGACAGGTACTCGGCAAGCGCCATCGATGCGTTGAAATTTGCGGGGTCCTGCAAATATCCGTCTACCAGTGCCGGCCACGCGGCCAGGTGCCTGCAGGCGAGGGCGCGGGCATCCTGTTGCAGAAAAATGATGCCGGGCAATATCCCGTTCAGTGCGGCGCACCAGGCGCCCAATCCGGCCAGGCCGATCAGCCCGGCTGTTTGGCCGGTGCGCTCCAACTGGGTGGCGTAATCTTCCAATGCTTCCATCAACTGGGGATCGTCATTGGCAGCAGTGGCCATTGCATTTGTCCAGCGCTCGAAATCCGCGGTGGTTTGCGCAAGCTCCTTGCGCATTTCGGAAAAAAACGGGGTGAGCGCTTCTATAGACATAGGAGTTTAATTATGTGCCCATACTCCGCTCATTGGTTCAGCGGATAAAAATCTGGGTTTGTTCACTTTCCGTTTCCAATGTGGACGGCAACTTAAACACCGAAATCGCACTCACCAATTTTTGCGATGCCGACACGAGGCTTGCGGCGCTCTGGTTTTGTGCAACCAGCTGTTCGGCAGTCTTTTCGGTGAACTGGGCGATCTCATCCGCGGCGGCACGCAACACGACGGCAATCTTGGTCTGCTCCGCAGAACTGTTGGCAATCGTGGCAACCAATCGCACCAGCCGCGCCGTGGCCTCATGCGTCTCGCGCATCCTTTCGCCGGCGTTGTGCGCCAGCTCGGATTCCTTGATCATCCGATCGATGGTCTTGTTCACCGTTGCAATGGTATCGTTGGTTTCGACCTGGATGTTCTGAACCAGTTTGGCAATTTGCCCGGTGGCCTGGCGCGAATTCTCCGCAAGGCGCTGGACCTCTTCCGCCACCACCGCAAATCCGCGCCCCGCCTCTCCAGCCATCGCGGCCTGCATCGCGGCATTGAGCGACAGCACGTGGGTGCGCTCCGAAATGGTATTGATCAAATTGACAATCTGGGATATCTCCTGGGAACGCTCGGCGAGGCGCTTGATGCGTTTTTCCATTTCCGAAATGGTTTCGCGGATCGCATTCATGCCGCTCAGTGTCGCCTGCACGGTCTCCATCGCGCTTTCCGTGGACTTGGTGGCTTCCGCCGCGGCCCGGTTCGAGTCCCGGGCAAATATCGCCACCTCGCCTATTGAGGCCATCGCGGTTTCAAGGTTGGAAATCAACCTCACGACGATGACATCCTCCTCCTTGGCCATCTCGTTCACCACATCCGACTGTTGTTTCATGCGCTCGGATGCGTCCTCCACAACGCCCGCCACCTTGGTCACATGATGCAACACGGTTGCCGTGACATCGGTCAGCTGGTTGATCGCATCACCCAGGGTGCCGATGATGTCGTCTGTCACCGGCGCACGAACCGTCAAATCCTTCTGTGCCAATGCGCCCATGGCAGAAAACAGCCCGATAACGGAATTGTTAAGGCGTTCATTTTCACTCACCGTGGATTTGAGAGACGCGATACGCTCATCCAGCAATTTGTCGAATGCGCGTCCGACTGCCGAAAGCTCATCACGTCTGCGCATATTCATGCGCACTTCATAAACGCCGCTCTCGACTTTTCTGATCCCCGACAACAGGTGTTTCAGCGGATTCGCGATACCCCGGTAAACGTAGATGGCAAAGAACAGAAGCAGCACGAATAGCACACATGCCCCGGCAATATAGGCGGTGCTTTCGTTTTTCATGGTCTGTTCCGCGCTGTTGCGAAAGTCCCCGGCATCGGCAGCAATCAGGGCATTCACCGTTACCCGGGCTGCTTTCAGTTTGTTGAACTTGTCGGTGAGTTCGGTTAGCTGGACATCGGTGCCCGCACCGCCTGCCAGTGCCTGAGTTGCGATACTGCGCGCCGATTTTGCAAAATCATCCGCCCCGGCGCGAACAATTCCGACCGCCTGCCGGGTTTTTTCCGGAAAGGCTTCGGAATTCATCTGTATAACGATGCCGCTGAGTGACTTGAGGGTGCCATCCAGGCTTTTTAATGCCTCACCGTAAGTCACCGTATTGCCGATTTTGGCCTCGCGCACGATTTGCAGCACTTCGCTTTGTGCCTGTTCGAGAATCTGGTTCAGCTGCAACTGGGTATTTATCGCACCGAAATAATTTTGTGTGCGAGAGACGATATCGCTCAACCCGGACGTTACGCAATAGCCTGCCACGCTCACCAGTATGGTGAACAACAGCGAGACGAAGCTAAAGGCTATCAATTTGGCGCGTACAGTTGCAAACATGACTATCTCCTGAAATGCCAATCAAAATTTCAGTGCGCAGCCAACGCTGCGCCCCGATCCGGAATGTGGTTGTCGAGCACAAATATTGCGGCCATCAAAGTTGTCAGAGGGGCGCGGGCTCGACAAGAAAAACCGAATCGAAAAACGCGTCGGTATCAAGGTCGATCCAGATATCCCGCCCCTCCCTGTACGCACCCTTGGCGTAAGCGGCAATGGGATGGCCGATTTCCGCAATGCTGGCGCGGTCACCGTCCACGAATTTTTTGCGTTCCGGCAAGCTGCTGGTGGTTATTCCCACCGCCTCGTCTCCGCGCCCGCACACCAGCAACCACGGGTTCTCCGCGCCTTCATGCCGGACGCCAAACAAGTCGGTCATGTCTATTACCGGCACCACCCGTCCATGGCGATTCACCAGACCGTTTACTCCGCGGGGCGCTCCGGGCAGGCGGAACAGCGGCGGCATAGCCAGCACTTCGCTGGCACTCTCCATACTCACGAGCAACCTGAGGTCCCCGACCTGAAATCCCCGGCGATGGATGTGGAGTGCGTGTTCAGCTTCAACAAGCAGACGAGCTGCAATTTCGGCATCGACTTGCGACTTTAAAACATTTATATCTATAGATTGGACGGAATTCATCTGCGGCATTTGTCGGGAATTAAATATATTTATTGCAAATTGATTATATCGGCGTATTGCCCTGTGCGCACGGCACTTTTCCCGCTCCCGTTTGCATCCCCTGCCCGCCGCGTTTCATGATGGCCGAATTTCACGGGCGGTTACGCTATTCCTGTGACTGCGGGCTGGAATTGGTCCGCCGGATCATAATGCGCTCGAGATATTCATGATCAATTGAGCCGCAGAAACCGGGCTATCGTTTCAAGTAATTTTTCTTCGTCGACCGGCTTGGTGAGATAGGCATCGCAACCTGACATCGAGCCGCGGATCCGATCAAACGGAGAATCCTTACTGGTCAGCATGACGACCGCCGATTTCTGTGCGGACCTGTTGGACTTGATCAGTTTGCACACCTGGTATCCGTCTATCCCCGGCATGACAACATCCAAAAAAATACAGGTGTAATGTTTCTGTCCGGTAAAACCGATCGCCTGTTCGCCGTTCTCGGCATAGTCCACATTGAAATTGAACGGGGCCAGTTTATTCTTCATGAATTCCCGCACTGTCAGGTTGTCATCCACCACCAGCACGGAATCAACCGGGAGATTTTGTGCGTGCCAGACACCTGAAATCTCGCCTGCCGACATTTGTGCTTTTGCGGCAGGGATCTGCCGGGCAAGCTCTTCGGGCGCGGCATCCGGTTGCATGGCCGGACTTTTTGCCGCGCTTAAGGGTCTTGCCGTACCGGGCGCCAATGCAGGTGCCGGAGTTTCGCTTGCCCGCGACCCGATCGCAACGTCAAACGCCTGAAAGAGTTTCATCCATCTTATCGGGCGCGCAAGCAGGGGCCAGCCGGTTCCGCGGTTTGAGTCGCCAACCATGATCGTCGGGATGAGGCCAGATGCATTCCGTTCGCCCAGCGACCTGACTGCCGCGATGTCATTCGCATCGACCAGAAAAATATCCGGGGGTGTTCCAAATGCATTATGCCGGGCAAACTTCGGTACGCGACGAGAAGACAGGTCGAACACACTGGTCAGCGCCATCAGTTCGGTCTGGTTAAAGCCGATCACTTCAACCGAATAGGTATCTTTTTTCATTGCGTGCATTAGTATTCTTGAACCTGATCAGCAGGATTTAAATTTACCTGATCCGCCGGCCAACAAGTTTTCGGGGATGTCAGTGTCGGGATTTAACGCCCTCCGCCTATTTATGCACGGCCATAAAGTCGGCGATATTCTGCAACAGGACATCTTCCTGGTACGGCTTTCCAAGATAGGTATTGACGCCCAGTTGCATCGCGTATTCACGGTGCTTGGCGGCAGTACGGGAAGTGATCATGATAATCGGCAGATCAAAAGTTTTGGGATCACGGCGCAAATGTTTTGCAAGCGCGAATCCGTCCATGCGCGGCATTTCGATATCAAGAAGCATCACGTCGGGAGTGAATTCCGCCAGTTTTTCCAGTGCATCCACGCCGTCTGTTGCGGTAATCACCTGGTAACCGGCGCGCAGCAGCATGCGCGTAGTGATCTTGCGCACTGTAAGGGAATCGTCAACCACCATGATCAGGGGCTGGGTGACAAGCGGTTTGGCGCTGCCCGCCTTGCCTGACGCCCCGGTGACGCCGGTGCGTTGCGCCAACTGGATCGGGTTCAGGATCAGCAACACCCCGCCGCTGCCCAGCACCGTTGCACCGGCTACCCATGGCAATCTCGCCAGTTGCGGACCGATATTCTTCACCATGACTTCCTGCTTGCCCAGAAACTCGTCAACATGCAAAGCAATTCTTTGTTCACCGCTGCGCAACAGCAGAATTGCGTTTCGCGGCAGATTTTCCTCGTCCGCATCCTGTTTTCCAAGAATATGGGGCAAGTAGTGCATTGGGTAGATAGCGCCCCGCCATTCAATCTGCCCGGCGCTGTGCAGGGACTCCATATCCGCCAATTTCACCTGCCGGACTTGTTCGATCATCGCGGCAGGGATGCCGTAGTTCGTTTCACCGGCACGCACCAGCAAAATTTGCGAGACTGCAAGTGTCAGCGGCAAATGAATGACAAAACTCGTGCCCTGCCCGCTCCTGGAGCTGACATCGATACGTCCGCCCAGCGCCGATATCTCGCTGCGAACCACATCCATACCGACGCCGCGTCCCGCAATTTCGGTGACCTCAGTCGCGGTGGAAAGTCCGGGCGTGAAGATCAATTGGGTCAATTGATCCTCGCTCAACTGTTCACCCGCCTGCAGAGTGCCGTTGATTATGGCCCTCTCGCGCAATTTCGCAAAATTCAAGCCGGCCCCGTCATCGCTGAACTCAAACACGACTTCATTGCTCTCCTGTCGCAGGCTCAGGCGAATCTCGCCGATCGGATGCTTGCCGCTCTGCGCGCGCAGCTGCTCGTTTTCCAGGCCGTGAACTATGGAGTTGCGCAGCAGGTGCTCGAACGGCGCAATCATTTTTTCCAGCACGCTGCGATCCAGCTCCACATTCGTGCCCTGCAACTCAAGGTTGGCGCGCTTGTTCAGCTCCTTGCCGGTTTGCCGCACGATGCGGTACAGGCGATCGGCAATACTGTCGAACGATACCATGCGCACATTCATCAAACCCTGCTGCAGCTCGCGGCTAAGCCGCCCTTGCGCCAGCATCGAAGCGGCGGTTTCATTCAGATGCTCCAGCATGGCCTGCTGGACGGTTTGCACGTCATGCACGCTCTCGTTCATGAAGCGCGTCAATTCCTGCAAACGGGTAAACCGGTCGAATTCGAGTGGGTCGAACTGATCGGCATGGTCTTTTGCCAGCGAGACCCGCGCCTGCATCTGGCTTTCAGCCTGAATTTCAACCTCCCGCAACTGCTGGCGCAACCGTGCAACACTGGCAGTCAATTCCAGCAAACCCTCCTTGTAGACGCGCATTTCGGTTTCCATGCGCGAACGGACCACGCTGATTTCACCGGCTTCATTAACCAACCTGTCCACCACGTCGGCGCGGACACGCAGCATGTTGCCGAGCGCGGCGCCAGGTTCGCCCCGCCGGTCAGCTCTGCGCTCCAAACCGGCAGGCTGATCCGCGGCGCGCCTGGATGGGGTGGCGGCGGGAATTTTCACCTGCAGGATTTCGTCCGAGGGCTTGCCAGTGCGCAATTCCTCAAGCAATGCGGTGATCCGGTCATAATCACTTTCCAGCGTATCCCAATATCCCGCCTGGTCTCGCTGGTGCGAAGCCGCCACACTGCCCTCCATTTCATGGGCAATTTCACCGATACGCATCGCGCCCACCATGCGCGAGCTGCCTTTCATCGTGTGCAGCAGGCGTTTTAAGGATTGCACCTGAAGTTCATCCTGCGGGGATTCGCGCAACAAGCGCAGCCCCTCGCCGATCCTGGGGCCCAGCTCATCGGCTTCCTCGAGAAACACGGGCAGAAGTTGCTCGTCCAGATCGTCGTAGACTGTGGGTTCGTTACCTTCCTCAACCGCATTGGCAGGCTCTGCGATAAGCAGCGTATCCCGCAGTATTGCCGCGAAATCGGCGGACGGCGCTTCTCCGGCGGTTGTGCCGTGATCGCCGCCGCTTTCATCACCGGGGATGATTGTGTTCACGTCATCGCCGGCCTGGATTTCGACCGCATCGATATGCGCCTCGAACCGGTCGACAGGCAAGGTTGGATGCAACGCCATATCCTCGGCCATGTCCGGCTCCCCATCGCTTTTTCCGGCATCGCTTGTCCACTGCGCCGCTGATTGCTGCTCCGCTTGCGGAATGCCAGCTGCATCCTTTTCTTCCGGGACACCGGCAAATTTATCCATGTCAGCCAGCAGGCCCGCAAACAGGCCGTCGCTGATTTCGGGCTTGTCAGTTTCGGGTTGCTGGCCTTGCGATATCGATGGTGAAGCGGGAGTCGTGGCTTCCGGCGAGTCGGCGGCTTCCATGGCTGCATCGCCGAGCCTGTCCTTGTCAGCCAATAATTGGGCAACCAGATCGCTGCGCATCCCCGGTATTTGCTGGTCACCAACGTCGTGCAACATTCCATCCAGTGCGGCAATCGACTGCTCCAGCATATTCAACTGGCTGTCGCCCAGCGAGAACACATGATCCACGCGCACCACCAGCCAGCCTTCCAGCGCGGACGCCAACTCTGCCACTGCGGCAAACCCCATGGTGCGACTCACTCCAGCCAATGTGTGCGCGGCGCGCATGAAATCATAATGCACCACCGGCGGATGGGTAACACGCAACTCCGCAAGCTGCTGGAACAGAATTTCGAGTTTTTGTTTGGCTTCCGTACTCGCGATACTGAACAGCCCCGGGGAAAAATTTTTCTCCGCCGAGACGACTTCTCCGGGTGGAATCACTTCGTGCCCGGCTTCGACGTGTGGCTTGGGTTCGGGTTCGGGTTCGGCTTCGAACTCGGCCCCGGGCTCCGGCGCAGCTTCGGGTTCGAGTGCGGGACCCGATGCCGGAATGCCTGTCGGCAATCCGAAAGCTGGATCGTTCTCGACCTGTTGCGCAACTGCCACCAGTTCAGTCGCATCGATGTGTGCCACGCCCTCCCTACCCAGCGTTTCCACCCAGCCAAAAAAACTCTGGGCAGCATTGTCGATAAATTTCAACAAGCCGGGATTGGCCTGCTTGCCGTCCTGCAACCACTTGTTCAAGGCACGCTCGACGTTCCATGCGACCTCGCCCAAATCGGTCAGGCCAACCATTCTGCCACTGCCCTTGAGAGTATGAAAACCACGCCTGATGGTCACCAACGACTCGTGATTGTCTGGATGGGACCGGCAGATTTCCAGACTGGCATGTATAGCGCCCAGCACGTCCTGAGCTTCCTCAAGAAAGATATCCAGCAACTCCTGGTCTTCTTCTGATTGGGTTTGTGTTAGCGGTGGTTTCGCAACACCTGCCACAGGTAATATTTCCAGCAGCGCCGGAACCGGTTTTTCGGATGGGATGATTTCGAGCGGGGCGGGTGCCGCTGGTTCGACCGGGGAAACGTTCAGCGGCGTATCAAACTGGAGTGGCGCAACCGAATCGCTTTCCGTCGGCGCGGCAGCCGGAGGCTGCTTGACCGGCATCGGTACTACCTGCGCCAGCGCAACCTGGGGTTGCTGCCGGGCCGGAGCCGGCACTTCCGGTTCTGGCGCTTGATCCAGCTTGACCATTTCGGACAATGCCTGATCCAAACCCCTGACGTCGCCCGATTGGCCATGAGTCAGGTGCTGCATGTAATTCTCAAGCGCGCTTAAAGCATCGGCCAGCGCGTACCTTTCAGCGGCTCTCGGAATGTCGTTGCCCCTGTCAAAACCGCGCAACCTGTCCTGGACAGAAGCCAGCAATTGCTCGGCATGGGTCAGGGAAGAGATACGAAAACCGCCCTGTATCTGGCCCAGCAGGCGCAACAATTCGGGCAACCCGTCGCGCTTCGCGACGTCACTGAAAAATGCATTCAGCCCCTGCTCGACATGCTGCAGGTTCACCAGCATTTCTTTGGCCAGCGGCCCCATCACATCGCCGCGTTGCTCCAGCTGGTAATTCAAGTTGACCAGTTCCTCCAGCTGTTTCATATCCTCAGGCTGCTGCTTTACCGCTGCATGCATGCGCTCTGTCAGAATGCGTGCCTGCTCCTGGAAACCGCTGCCCAGGCGGCTGTAATTTTCTATGCCACTAGCCAGCAGAAGAAGCGCCATCGCCATATCCATGCCGATCGGCCGCGAATAGTCCGGTGAACTTGCATACTGCGACAGTTCATGAATCTGTCTGGTCAGATATTGCAGGACATCCCGGTCGAGTTTGGCGCTCTGCGACACCAGCTGCTCGGCATACTTGAGAAATTTTTCACACGATGCCTGGTCGCCTTGAACGCACAGCTCCCAGCTTTCTTCGGCGACACGCAATTGATCACGCATGACGGCCAGCACCTGCTCCACTTCTCCGGGGGGCATGGCCGATTGTTCGGGCAGATAGCTGCGCAGAGCATAAGTCCTCTTGATTTCCTCCGCCAACTCGCTGGCAGCACGACTGCGCCCGATCAGGTACAGCATCTCATTCATCACCGGCGCTGTATCACCGACGTTGGTGTCGGCGGCGGTGCGGATTTGCTGGTCTATCCGCCCCAGCAATTTGCGTATGTTGATTTCCGGGGGCAGTCCGTCCAACTTAAGGCATTCCAGCAAGCCGCAGGAAGTCCACCAGAAAGCCCTGCTGTGATCCTGGGGCACACAGCGCAGCGCGCCTTCCAGGGCCTGCTGCATCTGTTGCAATGCTGTCGCGGCATCATCCTGGCGCAACCAGCGCAGCAATCCCTGCTGATACTGGCTGCGTATCATCTTCAGGCGGACCATTGCATCTTTTGGCGGCGGCCCGCTCAATACCTGCTGCGGCAGAACCACGTCAAGATTGGGGTAAAACAAATCCAGCTCGAACGCAATTTCCAGGCCGCGCAACTGCTGCATTTCCTGATACAGGGGGAACAATCGCAGTGCGGCGTTATCAGCGCCATTGTCGAGCGCATCAAGATAGTGCGTAATCGCGAACAGGGCGCGGCGCAATACATCGCGATGCATCACGGAAACCTGTTGCGGGTTCGCCGCCAGGTCGCTCAGCATGGTTGCCAGCTCGGAGGAGAATGTCGCAACACCATCCAAACCCACCATTTTCAGCACGCCGAGCATGCTGTGCAACTCGGTGCGCGCTCTCTCCAGCGCGACCATATTGGAACCGGGCGCAGCCAGATACCGTTCCATCATCCCGGTAATCTCTGCAAGCGTGCTGTTCAGTCCCGGCTTAACACTAGCCAGCGTGTTGCGGTCGAATTGTGCTTTGTTGGACATGTGCGGTTTTGCGCGCAATTACAGCCTGAAGCCCGCTACCGAATCTTTCAGGTCGACTGCCAATCCGCTCAATTGCGCAATAGAATTTGCCGTCAAACGCGTGCCTTCCGTGGTTTGCACGGTAATTTGCAGAATTTCCTGCATCACATTGGCCACTTCGCCGGCCATGTCGGTTTGCACCTGGGTGGACACTGAAATGCTGTTGATCAGCGCCGCAAGCTCGTTGGACACCTGCTCGATTTCCCGCAGGGATTGGCCGGCCACATCGGAGAGCTTGGCACCTTCCACCACACCCAATGTGCTTTTCTCCATCGCCGCCACCGCATCGTGCGTGTCGCCCTGTATCGTTTTTACCAGCGCGCCGATCTGCTTGGTCGCCTCCGCGGAACGTTCCGCCAGGCGCTGCACCTCTTCCGCAACCACCGAGAAGCCGCGTCCGGCATCGCCGGCTGAAGCGGCCTGGATCGCCGCATTCAATGCCAGCACGTTGGTCTGTTCGGTAATGTCCGAGATCAGATCCACGATTTCACCGATCTCCTGGGAACTTTCGCCGAGCCGCTTGATGCGCTTTGAAGTTTCCTGAATCTGCTCGCGGATGCCGTCCATGCCGCTGATCGTGTTGCGCACCGCCTGGGCACCCTGCTCGGTCACCATCAAGGTGCGGCGCGCCACCTCGGCGGACCGGGCCGCGCTCAAATCCACTTCCTTGATCGATCTGGCCATCAGTTCCACCGCCTCGCCGGCCCCCTGGATTTCATTCGCCTGCTTTTGCGTTGCATCCAGAAGGCCCTTCGAAACGGCTTCGGCATCCCTCGTTGCTCCACCCATCTGCTCGACAGCCGCGGTGATCCGCGTCACGAGTTTGCGGAACTCCTCGGTTGTGTAATTCAGGGAATCGGCGATCGCGCCGGTAACGTCTTCCGTCACCGTGGCGCGCACCGTCAGGTCTCCGTCCGCCAGGTCGCCGAGCTCGTTCATCAGGCGTAAAATCGCATTCTGGTTCTGGGTGTTGATACGCGATGCTTCTGCGGCGCGCTGGCGCGTTTCATCCGTATAAGTCTTGAACAGCAGCAGCAGGGAAACCAATAAAAACAGGCCGAAAAACAGGGGTGCCAAAGTAGTCAGCCTCGATGTGGTAGATGACTGGTAGGCATTCACCAATCGCTGGGCGCCGGCCAGCAGCGCGTCGGAATCATCCACAATTGCCTTGGAAGCATTCTTTGCCGCCACCAGATTGAGCACCTGGGAAACCAGGACCTCGACGCTGCTGCGATAGGAATCAAAAAGTTTTTGGGTACGCACCACGTTCGCATTTGTTTCCGGGAGTCCGTTAAGGCTGTCTTCTGCAGCGATGGTATCAATACCCAGCTGAGCCACCTGATAGACGGTAACCTCCGCCCCCAAAAGCACGCTCGCGTCCTTGCCGATACGTTCGACCGACAGGGCCAGATTTGTCGCATGCTGCTGCTGCCCCGCCATGGGTAAAGTTTCGATCAACGTCTGCGTCAGACCGCGCAATTCAGTGTTCACCTTGTCGATCTTCGCCACCGTGGCCCCGAGCGTAACCAGACCGGTGCGTCCGTCTTGCAGTGTTTGCACATCCTGCAGCGTTTTGTTCGCGCTTTTCATGAAGGCATCCAGCTCGACACGCGCACCGCCCCTGGTGGCGGGTAATGATCCATCGCCCTGGTCGAGCTTGACCAGAATATCCGACAGGCTGGTCTTGCTATCCGCCAGGGCGTCAAACGCCGCGGGGTTTCCGGTCAAGGCTTGCTGGGCATCCTTGGCAAGCAATTGTGTCAGCATCAATAGCCGGCTCGACAGCGCCACATAGTGCACGTTATGACTTTCTTCCCGATTGCTCATGTATGCGGCAATCGCAGTCAGCACAAAGAAAACTGCCGCTGCCATGCCATACAGCTTCAATCTGGATCTTGTTGAACCCGCCTCCCCCGAAGCGGGTGCGGGGCCCGCTTTCACCGGGGCAGGGGCGGTTTTTTTGCCGGATTGATTTAACCTGGGTAATGCGAGCTTGAAAGCCATTCTATATATCCCTCCCTAGCGGGAAACTAACTGCCGATTTGTAAAAATTCCGCCTGTTCCAGCAGGCCCTGCACATCCAGCCTGCTCCAAGCCCCCCCCTGCTCATCGTGATACACGACTTGCTTTTCCAAAACCTCGCTTTTGCTCCAGTTCCGGGCATCGCGCAGGCCAAATATCTTATCAACCAGCAATGCCGCGTTGAATGCATATCGTTCAGCAACCAGCAACACACGATTATCGGCATCACCGCTTGACGCCCCGCTGTGTTCATAGGCTGCCATGTCGATCACGCCAAACAAATTGCCCCGCACATTCGCCACACCGCGAAACCATGGCTTGGCAAAGGGCACCGCGATAATCGGCGGCATTGGTGAAATCTCGCTGATATCCGCCATATCCACCAGCCAGTTAGCTCCCGCTATTTGCACACCCAGTGTTGATACACGGAACGCCGACACGTCGGTTTCCTGCAGCCGATCTATCAGGTTCTGCTGAAATTCCCGTAAATTGAGCCGCTTCGACATGGCACTGGCCTCTAAAAAATGTGGGCTCGCCGCAATGTTTCGCGGGAAAACATTGATTCGGCGCAGCCTGGATGCTGCGCGCAAACGCCGGCCGAACCCAGGGGAAATCTTATTTTGGGCAGCCTTACGGATACGGCTTCCATAAAGTTACGGCATTCGGTTTGCATAATGCGCCGCCTATCCCAACGCGGCGATCTTACCCAGCAGTTCGGCTGCGTCTATCGGCTTGACCACGTAATCTTTGGCTCCCTGCCGCACACCCCAAACTTTATCGGTTTCCTGATCTTTGGTCGTGCAGATGATCACCGGTATATGTTGCGTCTCCGGTTCCTTGGTAATCGCCCTGGTTGCCTGAAAACCATTCATTCCGGGCATCACCACATCCATGATGACCAAATCCGGCTTGGTCAGCTTGGCTTGTTCCACGCCCGTTTCGCCGTCTTCGGCAAAAGAGACCTCGAATCCATTCTTGCTCAATAACTCCCCTATGACATGGCGTTCTGTCGCGGAGTCATCAACCACCAGTATTCTTTTAATGGCCATAATCTATCTCCCTTTTCTCTTGTGTATGCATGATGACAGCCTCAATCAGGCTCTTTTTGTTGAACGGCTTGAGTAGATATTGATCCGCGCCGACCAGTTTGCCGCGCGCCCGATCAAACAGGGTGTCTTTGCTGGTTAGCATGATCACCGGGGTATTCCTGAAATGTTGATGTTTTTTGATGAGGGCACAGGTTTGATAGCCGTCCAGGCGGGGCATCATCACGTCCACGAAAATGACATTCGGGTGGTTGTCCACCACCTTGGCCAGGCCGTCAAATCCGTCTTCTGCAAGAATTACCTGACATCCGGCCTGAGACAGGAATATCTCGCCGCTGCGCCTGATGGTATTGCTGTCGTCTATCAGCAATACCTTTATCCCCGACAAAGGCAGATCCTCGCTCATCTTGCTCCCTCTTGCATAGGCACTGGTGTACTCATCCACATGATGTTCTGAACGGCTGTCGGGCGACAATGCTAACGTATCTAGCCCATGCTGTCATGGTGATTTTAGCGCCGCCAGAAATGGGGCGTGAACAAAATCAGCACCGTGAAAATTTCCAGCCTTCCAACCAGCATCGCGATCGTGCAAATCCAGATCTGAAAATCGCCCAGCACGCCATAGTTGCTGGCCGGCCCCACCACCCCCAACCCGGGTCCTGCGTTGTTGATGCAGGCGATAACCGCCGAAAACGCGGAGATAAAATCCAGCCCGCTGATCAGCAACGCAAAAGTCAGGGTCGCCACCGTCATAAAATACAGAAAAATAAAGCCCAGCACCGCAAACACGATGTTGTTGGGCACCACGCTGCCGCCTATCTTCATCGGATTGACCGCGGCAGGGTGCAGCAACTTGAGAAATTCGCGCCCGGCCTGCTTGAACAGGACCAGGGTGCGCACCATCTTGATGCCGCCGCCGGTTGAACCCGCGCTGACCGTAATGCAGCTCAGGAACAACATCCACATCGGCGCAAAAATCGGCCAGCGGTTGAAATCCGCGCTGGAAAACCCGCAGTCCGTCGCCATGGAAACAAGATTGAAGCTGGCGTAACGCAAGGATGTCCAGAAAGTCGGGTATGTGCCCTGCCACCACAGGAACACCGCGATGCCCATGCAGCTTGCCGATACCAGCGCCACGGTTGCGACTGCCTCGGCATCCTTCAAATACAGCTTCAGGCTCTTTTCCCGCCACACCAGAAAATGCGTGGCAAAGTTCATCGCCGCCAGAAGCATGAATATGATCAGCACGAACTCGATGGCGGGGGAATTGAAATAACCGATAT
>JAJZEQ010000206.1 GCA_021851345.1 Pseudomonadota bacterium | reverse complement strand
AGATCCATGCGTCGGTGCAGACCGTCATGGCAGAGGACGAACAAAAGACGGTGGCGCAAAATGCAACAGGGCGGGAGGAGGCGAGGGCGGGCATGGAGCTGAATCCGGGTTACAGGATGTAGCTGGGCGTTGCCGGGATTGACAATAAGGGAACTTCGGCTCTCTTGGCATTTGGTCGTCATTTGGTCAACCTTTTAAAATGTTGCAGCCACCCCAAACATTCATTCGAAATATGTTGTCATTATCTCATAATTTGTTATAGTTAACACAAATGGAGGTGGTATGACTAATACACAATCAGCGACACAAGGCACATCTGACCGTGGGGCGGTCTCAAAGATGCTTATGCAGTTATTCGAGCATTGGGCAATCAGTACGGAAGACCAGCTCGATATGCTGGGATTGGCCAGAGACAACAGGTCAGCTCTGACGCGGTACCGCAAAGGAGTTCCCATGTCGGCAAGCCGTGACGCTAACGAACGCGCCGGACATCTATTGGCGATTCACAAGAATCTGCGCCTGCTGTTCCCGCATAACCGCGATCTGGCATACCGTTGGATGAGTACGCGGAATCAGGCGTTTGAAGGTCGCACTCCCGTCGATGTGATCAGAGATTTCGGCTTCGCCGGGATTCTGATGGTGCGCAGCTATCTGGACAGGATGCGCGGGCAATAAATGGATGCCATCTTTGCCGGAATCCGGCTTGCAGATGTGCATGATGACCTGTATCGCAATATTGTATCGCTCCGCGTCACCGAGAATCTGTTTGATGACTTGAGTAACAATCACGAAGACTGGCAGACGGCAATCGAGCTGGAACTTCAGACGAAACCCGCTACCTACATCTCGCATACACCGGTTATACATCGCCCGTTTGAGGAAGCCGCCTGGAATGAGGCCATTGGTTTTCCCTTTAGAGAATGGTCACGCAGCCGTTTTTCAGATGGTTCATTTGGCGTATGGTACGGTTCTGACTCGATTGATACGACAATATACGAGACGATATATCACTGGCGCAATCGTTTGCTGGAGGATGCCGGATTCACCGGTCCCGGCATCAGAATCGAGCGCCGCGTGCATCTTGTGCGATGTGATGCCGCACTGATTGATCTGCGCAGCCTGGTTGCCCGGCATCTGAAGCTTGTCGATGCCACGGACTATACGCTCACGCAGCAGGTGGGTGGAAGATTGCACCGTGAAGGTCATCCAGGGTTGGTAACAATATCGGCGCGTTGCGCAGGAGACGTGTACGCAGTCATGAGTCCTGGGGTGCTGTCCAATCCGCGCCCGAACTGCTATCTCACATACACCACTACGGAAAACGGAGTTGATGTGGAACGAGCGTCGGGAGAGTTGCTGTTTTCTGTTCCGTCCATCTTCATTTCGTGAAAATGCTCTTCACTTGCCATTGGTGAGATATCCTTGGTTCATGAAGAAAGTAAAAGGCCTGGCCGAAGCCAAGCCAACCCAACCCACCCCTGATATTAAGCCAGCCCACCCCTGATATTGCAGGTTGGGTAATGCGAACCGCTACTTGTCTAATTAGCGGGTTTGCCGGCAAATATAACCATGAAACAGAGCACGATAAATGGCAGCATGACAAAAATAACCGGGAAATACGGAAAATTCACCATTAATGTTGACACGGTAGCACCTCCAAAAAAGTTAAGAGAAGTCAAAAAAGCACGCTCAAGAGTACGGTAGGAACGCGTGAGGCATATGCCATAAGCCACGTTAAATTAAATAACCACAACTGTCAAATGGTTATTTGATCGGCGGCCAGTGCGTAAGCCGTGTGTCCTAATGAAGTGAGCGTTGGGGGCAGATGACTCAACGGGCAAAGTCAGTCCAGTGTTGAGTTGTGGCTGTTTTTCACATCAATTTCAACTGCGTTTTTATGATATTTCGCATCCTCCCATGCAAAAAAAATCCCCTGAGCCTAAGGCATCAGGGGAGAACGTCCCAACTGGTTGTCAAGACAACACGCTCAAAAAGGCAGAAACGTGTTTCGGCTAGAGCCAGAGATACAATAAATATATTAACCGCTATTATCAAATGGTCTTTAGGTCGATAAAGCAGGCAGTCGACTCTGACAACACATCACCCTTGCGCAGTTGCCCGAACAGTCCGGACTGCTTCGACTTGCCTTGCCGACCAACCCGGATAGACCCAATACTAAAGTCGCCAGCACCGCCATTTGAACCAGACAACCGTGCCTATTGCAGGTCAGTACAATGATTTTCCCAAGCCCGGGAAATGATCGAAATTGAGTTTTTATATACAACCTCCACCGGTTTCAGTCATTCGAAACGCCAAAAAAATGACTGTGGTTTTTTTACAACATCGGAACAATAACCATTTTACTATGATGGTTATTGTTATAACATCCGCGCTGGCAACTTCAATTTGCCGATAGCAGTAAAAAAGCTGCAATTTATTAAAACCATTAAATGAGGGGTTCATCATGAAGAAAATTTCAGGTGCAGGAATAATAGCCTGTATGTTATTTGCGTCTGGCGCGCAAGCAGCCATAACCGATGTTGACGGCCAGGCCGGTGGCGGATTGGTGCCATGGGCGCTGCTGTCCTCGGGCCCGACGGTCGCCATTTCCCATCTGAACACCCAAAACCTGGATGTAAACATCGTCGCGGCCAACACCAGCTTTGCGAACCGGGTTGAAGTGTCCTATGCGCACAGCATGCTGGATGTTACCGGCAGCGCACTGGGTAATAACAACATAGACGCTGTCGATAATTTCGGGCTGAAGGTGAAGCTGAACGATATGGGCGATTCGATGCCGCAATTTGCACTGGGAATGGTGTACAAGAAAGCGTCAGGCAATCTGGTTGACAATGTACTCACACCGGCATTGGGCGTCGACTCATCGAGCACGGATGTCTACGGCGCGGCAAGCAAGATTGTGAATGTTGGCGGTAAAAATGTGTTGCTTAACGGCGTATTGCGCGCATCCAAAGCCAACCAGATGGGTTTGCTCGGTTTCGGTGGCGGATCGACCGCCGGCGCCAAGACCGGTTACAGCATCGAGCCTGAAGTGTCGGTCGAGATGTTCGCGGCTGACAATGTCGTGTTTGGCGCCGAGTACCGCGCTCAACCGAACAATAGCGTGGCGGGCACAAGCGGGGTCTTGCATCAAAATTCAGCGTACGATTTGAACGTTGTTTATGTTGCGAACAAGAACCTCACTTTGACAGCGGCGTACGCCAATCTTGGCGCGGTTGCACCGGGTGTTGTGGGTAACAGCAACAACCAGAACGGCATGTTTTTGCAAGCGCAAGTCAGTTTTTGAGTCAGGGAAAGCCGTTCGATGAACTTGCGTAACCTAACCAGGAACAGGTCGGCAATCCGAACATCATTTTCATAATCTGCTCAGGTAGACACACAAGACGCCTGGTGCGTTGCACCAGGCGTTTTTCTAGTGGTGCGCCCGGCAGGGCGCATTCATTGGATAGTGGAACAATCCTGGGTGTATATAATCAAAAATTCAGGAGGGTTTTATGGCCAAGCTGACATGGAGTACGGATCTGAACACAGGCATTGACGTTATCGACAATCAGCACAGACGAATTGTGGATTACATCAACCAGCTTGACGATGCGCGAACCAGCGGGCATCAGAAAGAAGATATCGCCAATGTGATAGACGAACTGGTGGATTACACTCTCTCTCACTTCGAGTTTGAGGAAAGCATGCAGGAAGAGGCAAATTATCCTTTCCTCAAGGCGCACAAAAAAGTTCACGGCCTGTTTGTAAAACGAGTGGGTGAATATCAGCAACGATTCAAGCTGGGCGAGGATGTTTCTGAAGAGTTGAATAACTTGCTGGTTACCTGGCTGTTCAATCATATCAAGCGTGACGATGCGGACTATGTGGCATCCGTGAAAGCTAATCTGGAAGAGCAAGGATTTACGGCAAAGAAAAAGGGGTTTTTCAGCAAGCTGTTTGGATAACTACCGGGAACCTCTGGAAATCCACATTCCATCCCAACGGGGTACTTCAGAAATTCAAGTGCCTATACCGCACCGCCTCGGCAATATGTTTGGTTGCGATGTCGTGATCCACCTCCAGATCGACGATGGTACGCGCCACTTTGAACACGCGGTGATAAGCGCGTGCCGACAGGTTGAGGCGGCTGATAGCCTGTTGCAACAGTACAATACCTTGCTCGTCGGGTGTGCACAATGTATCAATTTCTGTCACCGGAAGTTGATTTGTTCTGGGCTGGATCAGGGCGTTTGTGTAACGGAGGAAAAAAATGTAAATCCAGGATTTAGATTGACGGGGAAGTCCTTACGGTAGGGCTAGACTCTAGCCAGCCAAATGACGGGATCTCTGCTGCCATGAAATACCGCCAAGACCACAATGCGATGCTTCTCCGCGCGAAAATAAACACTGTACGGGAAACGATGGGCGACGACGCGCCGAATGTCCTCGCGAACAACGGCAAACTGGGGAGGGTTTTCAGATGCCAGCGATACGCAACGGTCAATCTCGGACATGAACTCAAGAGCAAGGCCGAGTCGCTTGCTTTCATACCATGCACTTGCTTCGATGAACTCTGCACTGGCGGCACGATGAAAAGTGACGGGTAGGCTCATTGCCTGATTTTGGCAAGAGCGGCTGTCTTTACTTCACTCCAGGAAACCACATCGTTTGGATTTGCCAGATGATCTGCCAAGCGGTGGTCAAGTTCCGTTTTTTGTGCATCCGTCAACGGTGGTGCGGCACCGCGACTAACGATGCCGTCCCAGATGGCTTCAACCAGTTCGATCTGTTCGTCAATGCCGAGCACGCTTGCTTGCTGCAAGAGTTGTGTGTTCACGATCCGGACTCCATTCAAATCTGAGGCGGTAATTCTAGCGCAAAATGCATCAGGACGGGAGAAGGAGCGGGCATCGAGATGAGTCCGGGGTTCAGGGTTTAACCGTTGCCTGGGCTCGACAATGACCCAGGGCGTAGCCCCCCGCGGGGGGCGTTCAAGCCGCGGAACGAATAATTGCTGGACGCTGACTACTTTTGGAGTACGCTGAAACGCGTACCCCGGATGCAGACAATGTCCAGAAAACGAGTTGGAAAGCAGGGAAATGCCACAAAAAGCACTAGCAGAAGCGGAACAGGCGTTGAAGCAGGCGGAAACAGTGAGGCTGGCTGCAATTCAGGCGGTAGATCTGGCGCGGGAGGCGGTGAAACTGGAAGCGGCGGAGGTAGCGGCTGAGCTTTTGATAGAGGCAGCGAAGGTGGCTGCGCAGGCAGTAAAGGCGGCTGAGGTGGCTGCACTGGAAGCTTGGGAGGAGGCAGCGAAGAGGGCTCTAGAGCGTTCGATGGCTGCGGATAAGTCGAGCCCCAAAAAACTCTAAACACGAACTTCCGCTTGTTGGCAAAAGTGAATGACCGCAACGTGGAAACGCATGTCACCGACGATGACCCGGCGATCTGGATAATTGACTTGATTGCAAAGAGCCAAGAGCCAAGAGCTTTCAGGCGCGTGATGTTCACGTTAAAAGCGCGCTTGTGGCGGTTACTCAATTCTGTAGGGCTTGAGCTTCGACGGGAGGCGCTGGCCGCCGCGCGCCCTTTTGCCGAAGTAGCCTTGCAGAACGGTGCCGGATAATTTGACGATTTGCTCTTTGGCTCCCGCCTTGCCGATAATTCTTGCTTCGGCCTGGTTGATGACGGCAGCGGCTGCCAATTCGTCGCCTTCGCTCAGGCCCATCAGGATGACACCTTTGCCGCCTCCAGGCAGATGCTTCAATTCGCCCAGAAGGAACACCAGCAGCCTGCCGCCACTGGATACGGCGGCCACCAGCGATTGTTCTGTGGGCGTGAACGGGGCCGGGGGCAGGATGGTTTCCTGGTCCACGGTGATGAATTGTTTACCGGCCTTGTTTCTGCCCACCATGTCACCGAGGGCGCAGGAAAAGCCATAGCCGGCAGAGGTCGCAATCAACAGCTGCTGGCCGGATTTCCCGCACAGCGCATGCGCTATCCTCGCGCCGGGGGCAAGTTCGATGAAGGTGGAGAGCGGTGCGCCATCGCCGCGTCCCGATGGCAGTTGCGCGACCGGG
>JAJZEQ010000250.1 GCA_021851345.1 Pseudomonadota bacterium | reverse complement strand
TGGTATCTCACCGGCTACGGCTGAGCGCAAAATCAAGGCCGGCAGCCTGTTGGGGCAAACCGAAACAGAGCGTCTGGGGCGTATTGCGCTGATTGAGAATGAAGCTGACAAGGTGTTTGGAGAACCAGACATGGTTCTCGACTGGCTAACCAGGAACAATGCCGCGCTGGGAGCCACTCCGCTTTCCATGCTGGACACTGAAACAGGGGCAGGCGAGGTACGAAAGGTGTTGTCGGCCATTGCCTATGGTGGTGCAGTCTGATCCAGGCTTGGCGGATCGCTAAACGCGCCTTCGCGCTTGATCGTCAGGGCATCGGTGCGCGGCTGGCCGGCGGCCGCTGGAATTCGCTTGGCGTGGCCGCCGTCTATGCGGGGCTGACGCCCGAGATTGCGGCAATGGAAAAGCTGGTTCATACCGGGGACGTATTGCCGCAGGATCTGGTGCTGGCCAGAATTGATCTCCCGGACGACCCTGAGTTGTATCAGCGTTACGCGGTCAATGGCCTGCCCGCTGGTTGGGATGCTCTGCCCAGCTCGGCGGCTGCGATAGTGCTTGGTGATCAGTTCCTGCTTGCGGCATCGCATTTAGGGCTGATTGTGCCTTCGGCAGTCATGCCGGAAGCCTCCAACATCGTACTGAACCCCAATCACCCTGCATTCGCTGTCGTCACCATTAACGTCGTTCGTCCCTTTGAGTTTGATTCAAGATTGCTCGGTTGATTTGCTTCAAAAGGATGTGAGGCTTTTTTCAACCCGCCGACAGGTTCGATTCGACCCCCTCGTTTATTTATCCGGCTCGAAAATTCGCAGTACAACCGTATTGGGGTTGAGTTGTGAATTTTGAGCAGCAAGCCTGTCCTGATGAAACTGCTAGCCAATCGACTAGTGGACTGTAACAATTGATTCGGGAGTGATACGGCGTGAGGGATCGAAATATTTCCACTTCACGGTCTTGGGTTGTTTGTTGTACTGACGGATATAGCGCATGAGCTTTCTTTTGAGGTCAGGGACTGAGGTAAAGACACCGCGCGCAATCACGTCGCGCTCAATCTTTGCAAACCACAGTTCCACCTGGTTCAGCCAGGACGAATACGTGGGAGTGAAGTGCAAATGAACATTGCCATGGGCAGCCAGAAACGCGTCGACGTGCTTGGTCTTGTGCGCGGAGAGATTGTCGGCGATCACGTGAATCTCCTTTCCTTTGGGCTGATTGACGACGATGTCGGTCAGGAAGGCCACGAACTCGGCCGACGTATGGCGATCCGCGGTCTTGCCAAGAACTTCGCCAGTCTTGGTATTAAAGGCGGCATACAACGACAGCGTCCCATGCCGGTAATACTCGAAGCCATGGCGCTCGGCGCGGCCCGGCGACAGGGGCAACACAGGGTCTTTGCGATCCAGTGCCTGGATCGCCGTCTTCTCATCGACACAGAAGACCGCGGCGTTTTGCGGCGGATTCAGGTACAACCCAATCACATCAGCGGCCTTCGTCTCAAAATTGGGGTCGTTAGAACTCAGATAGCCCTCCAAACGATGCGGCTTGAGTCCATGCTTGGCCCAGATGCGCGTGATTGTCATGTGCGAGATATCTCCCCCGAGTTCAGCAGCAAGCTTGCGAGAGGACCAGTGCGTCGATCCGTCCGATGGCTTGTGTTTCGTCGTCCACGCCAGCACTCTGGCTTCGATATGGTCAGTGACCTTGTAACGTTCGCGTCCGGCATACCGCGCGAACAACCCCGCCAAACGTTCCTCTTCAAAGCGTTTGCTCCAGCGAGAAATATAGCTGTCGCTGCAGTCCAGTTTGGCGCGAATCTCAGCCCACGTCAGTCCGTCGGCTATCAGCAGAATCAAGCGGGCATGTCGTGCGGCATCTGCCCGTCCGTTCAGTGCACTCATTTGTCGTTGCAGTTCCATGCGTTCGGTTTTGGTCAGTTTCATCGCTCCCTCCATGGGAACGATTATACTACCTATTTAAACGTTACAGTCCACTAGCTTTGTATTATCGCCATGCTTATACCGACAAACTGATATTGCTGCTTGACTGCGCGGGGTTGCTGGTGGTGCTTGGTGTGCTGGACGATAAGCATGGTCTGAAAGTGAGCTTGCGCTTGATGATTCAAGTTGTCTTGTCGTTGCTGGTGATTGTTGGTGCGGAAGGAACGATCACACACTTGGGCGCGTTGTTTGGGGCTGGAGATATTAAGCTGAGTTTGTTGGCAGTGCCATTTAGTGTGATTGCCTTCGTTGGCGGCATCAATGCGATGAATATGATTGATGGCGCGGATGGTTTGGCGGGCAAGATGGCGGCGATATCAATAATTGGCGTGGCGATCATTTTTTATTTGTCGGGTGCTACTGAAATGTTGCCGCTGGCTTGGGCGATGCTCGGGGCTTTAATCGGCTTTCTGTTTTTTAATATGCGTCTGTTTGTCAGACACGCCTGGGTGTTCATGGGAGATGCCGGAAGCATGTGGATCGGGCTGATATTAGGTTGGTTTATGGCACAGATTACGCGTGGTCACGTGTTGGCAGAGCCGGCTTTGGTACTATGGCTATTCGGTATTCCTCTGATCGATACGCTTGTTGTGATGTTGCGGCGGATGGGGCGCAAATGTTCCCCGTTTGCGGCCGATCGCACGCATATTCACCATGTGTTGGAGCACACCGTGCTCTCTGTCCGCCGCAGCGTGCTGCTGTTGGGTTTGGTTCAGCTTGCTCTGGTCGGTATCGGTGTGTGCTTTTATCTGATCCATGCTTCCGCTGCGGTAGTGTTCTGGAGTTTCGTCTTACTTGTAGCGGTATATTACTATCGGCTGCGTCATTTCAGAGAATCATTAGTTGCGGGCTCTTTGAGAAATGCTGATTCATAACGATCCACCCTGTCACGATCTACACAACGATTCTTCAATTTTAATAATCAATGCACTCATATTTACAACTGGCTCCGCCGATTAAAAAACAATGCCTGATGATTTTTCTGGCGTTATTGCTGGGGTCGATCGCCGTGTTCGCCCAAGCAGCGCCTTCCGTGCCCTACATGCCCACCTGGCAGGCGCGTCATCATCTGGAGCGCCTGGTCGATGAAGCGGGACTGAAGATCACCACCACGCATTGGCCCTTGCCGGCGTCGGCGGTGCAAAATGCGCTGGATGATCTGCCCAATGATCTCTCGCCTTCATTGGCGGAATCAAAAGCATTTGTCAGCGCAGAGCTGCGCAAACTGTACCAGCACGGTAATGTCGATGCACAGTTACGTAACCGCGCCGAGGCGCCTGTCGGGTTTGGCGAAAACTACACGCCGGGCAGTTCGGTCAAGCTGTCGAGTGCGGCCACTCAATTCGGGTCTGACGGTTTACCGATAGCCGCACGGGTAGGCCTCCGTGTCGAACAGAATCCCGATTCGCTGCAGACCACCTTTTCGGGGGGGCTGGGCAACAATAGCCGAACCCAGGCCAGGCTGGATGACACGGCACTTGTCGCTGAAATTTCAGGATTCAATGTCCAAGCATTCGCGCACCAGAACTGGTGGGGCCCGGGTTGGCAATCGAGTTTGATCAACAGCAATAATATTCCTCCATGGATGGGCGTTGGCATACAAAGAAGCGAGGTCAAACCTTCCGAGTCCAAGTGGCTGTCATGGATGGGTGCGTGGTCTTTTGAAGGGTTTGTGGCCCAGGCGCAAGACCCCACCATGGTGGCCAATCAGCCCAATACTTATTTTATGGGTTCCAGATTGACCTTGAAACCCTGGTCTTGGGCCGAGATCGGGTTGACCAGAGACGAGCAGATGAGTGGTACGGCGCATCAAATGCTAACCACAACTTTTGCCGTGGGTAACACGCAAGGCGCCCAGCAAGACGTGAATGGCGCGAGTAACGGGGTAGCGGGCTACGATGTCAAGCTCAGTTGCCCCAAGGGTGTGCATTGCGCTACCTACTTTCAATGGATGGGGGAGGATGCCTCGGGTCAGAGCCATCTGCCCAATCAATTCATGACCCTAGGAGGAGCGGAATGGTGGAGTGATTCGGGTCGCCACAGGCTGTTCACTGAATTCATGCAAACCTATACGCACAGTTTCCCATGGAATAACTACCACTATGTGGGCAGCGGTTATCGCAACGGGTCTTTCCCGCAAGGCTTTACCAATGGCGGTCGCTGGATCGGTTCCAGTTTTGGCGGCGATGCCCGCGTCCTCACCGTTGGCTGGCTGGATGCGGAAGCCTCGCGTACGCTGAAATTTTATAGCGGCGAAACAAGTACTGCGCTAGGGTCTTACAACCCAAACACCAATGCCACTGGCAATTTGATCGGCCCTCATGGCAGATTGCTGGGCTTTGGAGTTCAACAGAGTTTCAAATGGAGCGCATGGGCGATCACCCCCGAGTTTTCCTATATCCATTTGGCCGACGGGCAATCGGTCGGGATCAACAGGACCACCGACATTCGCGCCGGTGTGACTTTGAGCAGGGCATTGGGGGACTGAGCGGTAAGCGCCAATCAAAATTTGACCCAAATATCAATAATAGCCAATCTGATGCTGATTTTCTGTAAGCGTCCAACCCTTCCACATTGAATCGAGAAGCTTGATGTAGGAGCATGGTGTCCACTAATATTTAGTGGACACTATCATAACTACCGATCTGCCGTCACGCCAACGCCGCACTCATTCAATCGAATTCAAGACTGACCTGGTTACAAAATGCCGTGAACCGGGAATTTCAGTTTCGGCGGTGTCACTGGCACATGGCGTGAACGCCAATCTGTTGCGCCGCTGGATAAAACGTAAGCGCTTTTTTTACGACATCTGGAAACGACCGTATGAGTAAGTAAAGATGTGTCCACTTATAGAGAGGTGGACACTTATGAAGGAAGTCACAGAGTTATAGGTGTGTTCTCCACGTGCGTGGGGATGAACCGTTCTCCGGTAATCACCTTGGTAATTTTCAGCGCGCAGAAGCTATATTTTCTGGGTAATATTTGTCGCGTACCAACAGAGAACGATTGAATGTCATAAATTTGCTGAGATTATTTTTCCTTGATTTTTAATGTACCTTACTATAAAGTAAGGCCATTGGAAAAAGGAGAGGTTATGTCAACTGCAACACTGACCAGTAAGGGCCAGATCACCATTCCCGCCATTGTGCGGGTCGCGCTCGGCGTCGAGGCAGGAGACCGGGTAGAGTTCGTCCAGGTTGAACCAGGCCATTTTGAGCTGGTAGCCGCCACGCAGTCGGTGACCGCTTTGAAGGGGTTGGTGCGCAAGCCTGCTTCACCCGTAACGATTGATGCAATGAATAAGGCAATAGCGACTCACGGGGCAAAAGCAAGATGATTGGCTTGGATACCAACGTCCTCGTTCGCTATATCGCGCAGGACGACTCGAAGCAGTCGCCTAAGGCAACGCGCCTGATCGAGGCGTTAACAGTTGATGCCCCAGGCTACGTTAGCATTGTTTCGGTGGTGGAGTTGGTGTGGGTACTGATGGGTTGCTACGCATTAACCAGAAGCGAGATCTGCGAGGTGCTGGAAACACTGCTACGCACCAAAGAAATTATCGTGGCGAATGCCGATACCATATGGAAAGCTGTGCGGTTGTTCAAAGAAGGCAAGGCTGATTTTGCTGACTGCCTGATAGAGCGGTCAGCTAATGAAGCCGGCTGCAGCCATACGACAACATTTGATCGCGACGCTGCCAAGCACTGCGGCATGCAATTGATCGAATGACCACGAAGAGTCGGGCACTGCATATCGCCAGAGTCGGCTATCGGGTGAGATGAATAAATTTGTGTAGGTATGAAGTTTCAACGAATCTTTGCGAAAGGCAGTCAGCATGATCGGAGGGCTGGGCTGCCCAAGCTGCCAGTCGAGCATTGCCCAAAATAGAGAGTTGATGACGGCACAGTTCCCATGGTTTTATTGCGTAGCGCCAATGAAAGTTGATAAGCTTGTCTTTGGTGATGATTAAAATATATCTTGCCACTGCCATGGTAGCTGCAACCATGATCTATTCCGCGGCTTGGGCACAGAGCACATCTCCAATTGGGTTGTGGAAAAGTATCGACGACAGAACAGGAAAACCCACCGCAATTATCCGCATCACCGAGGTTGAAGGTAGG
>JAJZEQ010000331.1 GCA_021851345.1 Pseudomonadota bacterium | reverse complement strand
CCGAACGAGCTTTATGACGGTCCGCCGAACCGGACTGAATGAATATTCCCGAACCTTCCGGATAACGCACTATCGATCCGTGAAAATCGATTTCCAGTTCGCCCTGGATCACAAAACCGACGTGACCTTTTTCACACCAGTCCGGTTCGATGAATTCGCTCGTGAACTCAACCAGGCGCAGCTGTTTTGAACCGTTGCGGAAAACCTTGAACCTTGCTCCATGAATCAGGCTCTGCCATTCCATGGAGCCGAACAGGGCTCTATGTGTTTCCATCTCACTTACCCAGTTCTTCCAACCGCAACTTTGTCACCTTGCCCGCCACCACACCCAATGCCTCGATCTTCTTGATAGCCGCGTTGATGCGCTTCTCGCGCGTCAGGTGGGTGAGCATGATCAGGTCGGTCTGGTCTTCGCCTTCGCCGGGTTCTTTCTGGATCACCGCATCTATCGAGATCTGTTCGTCGGCAAGGATGCGCGTGATGTCGGCCAGCACGCCCGGTTTATCAGCCACGCGCAGGCGCAGGTAGTAGCTGGTCTGCACCTCGTCCATCGGCAATATCTTCAGGTCGGCCATCGCATCCGGCTGGAACGCCAGGTGCGGCACGCGGTTCTCCGGGTCGGCGGTATGCATGCGCGTCACGTCCACCAGGTCGGCGATCACCGCGCTGGCGGTGGGTTCCGCTCCCGCGCCCTTGCCGTAATACAGCGTTGCACCCACCGCATCGCCCTGCACCAGCACAGCGTTCATCGCGCCCTCGACGTTGGCGATCAGGCGCTTGGTCGGGATCAGCGTGGGATGCACGCGCAGCTCCACGCCCTCCGGCGTGCGCTTGGTGATGCCCAGCAGCTTGATGCGGTAGCCGAGTTGTTCGGCGTACTTGATGTCGATCGCATCCAGTTTGGAGATGCCTTCGATGTAGGCCTTGTCGAACTGCATCGGAATGCCGAACGCCAGCGAGGCAAGGATGGTGATTTTGTGCGCCGCGTCCACGCCCTCGATATCGAAAGTCGGGTCTGCCTCGGCGTAACCCAGGCGCTGCGCTTCTTTCAGCACGGTGTCGAAGCTCAGCCCCTTGTCGCGCATCTCGGACAGGATGAAGTTGGTTGTGCCATTTATTATCCCGGCGATCCATTCGATGCGGTTCGCGCTCAGTCCTTCGCGCAGCGCCTTGATGATGGGGATGCCGCCTGCCACCGCCGCCTCGAACGCGACCATCACGCCCTTGTCCTGCGCGGCCTTGAAGATCTCGTTGCCGTGCGTCGCGAGCAAGGCCTTGTTCGCGGTGACGACATGCTTACCGTTGGCGATCGCCTTCAGCACCAGTTCTTTCGCCACGCCGTAGCCGCCGATCAATTCGATGACGATATCCACTTCCGGATCGCTGACAACCGAAAACGCATCGCCGGTCACGCGGCAGCTGCCGCCGGTGACTTTCTTCGCCAGTTCGATATTCTTGTCAGCCACCACGGTGATGCGGATCGGACGCCCGGCGCGGCGCGTGATCTCTTCCCCGTTGCGCTGCAGCACGGTGAAAGTTCCGCCGCCGACCGTGCCTATGCCGAGAAGCCCTACGTTGATTGGTTTCATGTTTTCTTTCTGTTGTAGGGGCGGGTCTCAGACCCGCCCGATGAACAATCGTTATTCCACATTAAGGGCGGGTCTGAGACCCGCCCCTACATTCCGATCCACACCGAAGAGTTTCTCAATTCGTTCCATGTTTCTTGCGGTAGTTCTCCAGAAACCTTGCGATGCGCCCCATCGCTTCGGTCAGGTCATCGGCATTCGGCAGGAACACAATACGAATGTGATCGGGGTGCATCCAGTTGAAACCGGTGCCCTGCACCACCAGCACCTTCTCGGTCTCCAGCAGTTCCAGGATGAATTTCTGGTCATCCTTGATCGGATACATTTTCGGGTCGAAGCGCGGAAACAGGTACAGCGCGGCCCCGGGCTTGACACAGGTCACGCCGGGCATCTCGGTGAGCAGCTTCCAGGCGAGGTCGCGCTGCTTGCACAACCTTCCGGTAGGCGCGACCAGGTCGTTGATGCTCTGGTAGCCGCCCAGCGCGGTCTGGATCGCGAATTGTCCGGGCACGTTGGAACACAGCCGCATCGACGCCAGTATCGTCAGACCGTTGATGTAATCCTGCGCGTGTTTCTTCTCGCCGGACACAACCATCCAGCCGGCGCGGTAACCGCAGGCGCGGTAATTTTTCGACAGGCCGTTCAGCGTCACGAACAGCACGTCGTCGGCCAGCGAGGCAATCGCGGTGTGCGTCGCACCGTCGTAGATCATCTTGTCGTAGATCTCGTCGGCGAAGATGATCAGGTCATGCTCGCGCGCGATCTGAATCACCTCGCGCAGCAACTCGTCGGAATACAGCGCTCCGGTGGGATTGTTCGGGTTGATGATGACGATGGCGCGCGTCCTTGGCGTGATCTTGCTGCGCATGTCGGCAAGGTCGGGCATCCATTCGCTCTGTTCGTCGCAAATGTAATGGCGCGGCGTGCCGCCCGCGAGCGTGACCGCCGCCGTCCACAGCGGATAGTCGGGCGTCGGAATCAATACCTCGTCGCCGGTGTTGAGCAGGCCCTGCATCGCCATCACGATCAGCTCGGACGCGCCGTTGCCGATGTAGATGTCGTCCAGACCGACGCCCAAGATCTTCTTGGCCTGGCAGTAATGCATGATCGCCTTGCGCGCCGCAAACATGCCCTTCGAATCCGAATAGCCGGACGAATTCGGCAGGTTCAGGATCACGTCCTGCTGGATCTCTTCCGGCGCCTCGAAGCCGAACGGCGCGAGATTGCCGATGTTCAGCTTGATGATGCGCTGTCCTTCTTCCTCCATCTGCTTGGCGCGTTCCATCACCGGGCCGCGGATGTCGTAGCAGACGTTGGAGAGCTTGGTCGATTTTAAAATTGGTTTCACTTTAATGTTTACCCTGGATATATTCTCGAATTTTCGGGCGCTGTCCGGTGTCCCGGGCATAATGCCCAAGCATAATGCCAAGACACCAAATGATAGAATCCGCCGCGCAATAGCAAAGGGCGCGATTTTACCCGTGCAGCCACGCTACAGCAAATGCCCCGGATAAACGTGTCGGATAAACGGGGCGGGACTGAAAAGCGTCAAGGCGCAAATTTCACAAAACTCCGGTATAACCTGAACCCATTAAAATTCGATGTCCTGTCCCCCGATGATTGACCGTGCCGATGACGATATCCTGATCCGCGCGATGCCGCTGGTGTTTGTGCTGATCTGGAGCACGGGCTTTATCGTGGCGCGTTACGGCATGCCGCTCGCCCCGCCGATGAAATTTCTGGCGCTGCGCTATGCCTTTTCGATACTCTGCTTCCTCCCATGGATCATGCTGGCCGGTGTGTCCTGGCCGCGAACGCGCACGCAGTGGCTGCATCTGTCCGTTACCGGCGTGCTGATGCACGGCGGCTATCTGGGTGGGGTCTGGGCCGCCGTCAAGGCGGGGATGGGCTCGGGGCTGGTTGCGCTGATCGTCGGGCTGCAACCGGTGCTCACGGCTTTCTGGTTGTCGGCCACGGGGGGCCGCGTCACGCGCCGGCAATGGGCAGGATTGGCGCTGGGTTTTGCCGGGCTGGTGCTGGTGGTGTCGCGCAAGCTGGGCGCGGGCGGCGAGGCAACCGCCTTCAATCTTTCCCTGGCCGTCTTCGCGCTGCTGTGCATCACCACCGGAACGCTGTACCAAAAGCGGCATGTGACGCGCTGCGATGCCCGCAGCGCCAATGCGGTGCAACTCCTGGCGGCGCTGGCAGTCACCCTGCCGCTGGCGTTGCTTGAAACCGAGCCGGTGCAATGGACCGGCGAATTCGTTGCCGCGCTGGCCTGGTCGGTGCTGGTACTGACTCTGGGAGGAAGCTCGCTGCTCTACATTCTGATCCAGCGCGGCGCGGCCACTGCCGTGACCAGCCTGCTGTACCTGGTGCCGCCCACCACTGCCGTGATGGCCTGGGTGCTTTTTTCCGAGCCCATCACGGCAGTGACCATCGCAGGCGTTACGTTCACGGCCATCGGCGTGAGCCTGGTTGTCAGGGCAGCACGCCGTACATAGTGACATAAATCTACTGCGCGGTTTCTGCCGCCATGTATAACAACCCGCCAGGAGATCACGAAATTCCCCGGCCGCGTTTGACTGCGCCCCGCAACTGACTCTAAACTCCCCCGCACACACCGCACAACCGCGAGGCCATTTTGAAATTGCACCTGTCCAATCCCGGCGACACCAAACTGTTCACCGCCCATGGCGCGGATCATGTGATGGTCAACGGCGAGCGCCATGAGCGCAGCATCGTGGTTCTGGCCGAAGAAGTGCGCAGCGACTGGGTCGTCGCCGGCTTTGACGAATTGACCGAGGCACATTTCGCCTATTTCGCCGCCCTCAAGCCGGATGTGCTGCTGCTCGGCACCGGGGCGACGCAGCGCTTCCCCCATCCGCGGCTGTACCGGGCATTGACCGATGCGGGCATAGGCGTGGAATGCATGGACACCCCGGCCGCGTGCCGCACCTACAACATACTGGTGGCGGAAGACCGCAGAGTGGTCGCCGCGATTCTTATTTAAACTAAAAACTTTTTTTCATCCACGAAAAACACGAAAGGCACGAAAAGATAAAATCAACTGCTTGGGTTCAGCAACTCACCCATTGGGTATCAATTCGCAGCAAGGGATATCTTGGATTTTTCGTGTTTTTCGTGGACAACTGCTTTTTCTAGATTTAAAGATCGGATATGAGCCAAAACTTGAACAACGTCATCCGCCAGGCCGAACAGGTCATCCTGGGCAAGCCGCAACAAATCCGTTTCGCGCTTGCCTGTCTGCTGGCGCGCGGGCACTTGCTGATCGAGGATCTGCCGGGCGTCGGCAAGACCACGCTGGCGCACGTGCTGGCGCGCACGCTGGGCCTGCAGTTCCAGCGCATCCAATTCACCAGCGATCTGTTGCCGGCCGATATCCTCGGCGTGTCGGTTTTTCAGCGCCCCGGTACTGATGCAAGAGCCGGGGAATTCAAGTTCCATCCCGGACCGATCTTCGCGCAAATGATCCTGGCGGACGAGATCAATCGCGCCACCCCCAAGGCGCAGAGCGCGCTGCTGGAGGCAATGGAAGAACAGCAGGTGACCATAGAGGGCACGACCCGCCCTTTACCCAGCCCGTTTTTCGTCATCGCCACACAGAATCCGGCCTACCAGATCGGCACTTTCGCTCTGCCGGAATCGCAGCTCGACCGCTTCCTGATGCGCATCCAGATGGGGTATCCGGACGCGCACGCGGAACGCGGACTGCTGTCGGGCGTGGACCGGCGCGAGATCGTCGCCCAGCTCAGCCCGCAGATGGAAAGCAGCGAACTGCTGGCGCTGCAAAAACGCGCGCGCGAGATATTCGTCTCGCCGGCGCTGCTGGACTACGTGCAGGCCATCCTGCGCTACACGCGCGAAGCGGCGCGCTACACCCACGGCCTGTCGCCGCGCGCCGGCCTCGCCCTGCTCTCCTGCGCGCGCGCCTGGGCATTGCTGGACGGCCGCGATGCGGTGACCCCCGAAGATGTGCAGGCCGTGGTGCCCGGCGTGGTCAGCCACCGCCTGCAGGCAACAGGCGAGTTCTCCAGGCAGAACAGTGCCGTGCTGGTGCGTGAACTGATCGAAGCGGTCTCGATACCCTAGACTGTGCCGGCATCACTTACACAAAAGTTCCAATCCTGGCTGTTCCGCCCCAGGATGGAACAGGGCGCGATCACGCTCACCCAGCGCCGCATCTTCATCATTCCCACCAAACAGGGTTTTATGCTGGGCTTTGTGCTGATGCTGATGCTGCTCGGCGACATCAACTACAACCTGAGCCTGGGCTATGTGCTGACATTTCTGCTGGCCATGATGGCGGTGATGTCGATGCTGCATGCATTCCGCAATCTCGCGCACCTGGAGATACGCCCGGGCCGGGCCGATCCGGTGTTCTGCGGGGAGACCGCGCAGTTCATGCTGCACTTCAACAACCGCAGCAAGCTGTCGCGTTACCAGCTGTGCCTGGTGCAACCCGGCAAATCATTCTGGACAAACACCAACACGCCGCTCAAGTTCGATGCCCCGGCCCTGCAGGTCAGCGAAGTCACCTTTCCGCTAC
>JAJZEQ010000307.1 GCA_021851345.1 Pseudomonadota bacterium | reverse complement strand
GGCATCAAGCCCACCAGTTATGCGCAGATCGCGATGACCGGTGTGGAGATCGCGGTTCTGGTGTTGATCGTGTCGGTGGCCGCCATCAAATTCGGCACAGCCCCGGTTCACCCGTTTTCCCTGAAATGGTTCTCCGCTGCGGAATTCACCCCCCGGTTGTTTTCGTCCGGCGCCCTCATCGCCCTGTTCTATTTCTGGGGCTGGGACGTGACGGTCAATTTGAACGAGGAAACCCGGGACCCCGGCCATGCGCCCGGACGCGGCGCGCTGTGGGCCATGCTGATCGTGCTGCTATTGTTCCTGTCGTTTGCCACCATCACTCTGATGGTTCTGACCGACAGTGAAATCGAGCAATCGGGCACCAACATCGTATTTGCCGTGGCCGAAAAATTGTTTCCCAGACCGTGGAGCTACATGGCGGTGATCGCTGTCATGCTGAGTTCCATCGGCACGCTGGAAACATCCATCCTGCAATTTACCCGCACCATGTACGCCAAGGGCAGGGACGGCGCGCTTCATCCGCGCTATGCCGTGTTGCACAAGACCTGGCAGACACCCTGGGTCGCAACCGCAGTCATTGCGTTCCTGGGGGTGCTTTTCCTGTTTCTGTCCTCGTATTTTCCGACGGTCAATCTGATCATCAAGGATTCAATCAACGCGATCGGATTCCAGGTCGCTTTCTATTACGGACTGGCGGGGCTGGCTTGCGCCTGGCACTACCGGAAGCAGATGTTCCATTCGGCCTACAACCTGGTGTTTCTGGTCCTGTGGCCGGCGTTGAGTGCCGCATTCCTGTTTTATATCGCGGTTTACAGCATTCCCACGTTCGACATCACGACCAATGTCGTCGGGCTGGGTGGCCTCGCCATTGGTATCGTGCCCCTGCTGTTGAATCGCAAGCTGCTCAGGCCGTGAGAGCAGGATGGATGTATCGAAGCCCTAAAGGAACCGGGCTAAATTATTTTTCTGCATATACAATATTGCAACGACATTGCAGGCTTGTTCCGCACTTCATGATGAAACCCACTCCGATCGCCAGATTTCTGCTCGCCGCGGCACTCGCTCTCTGCCAGCCCGAGATCCGGGCCGCTGAGCAGGCACCGGTCGCCGCCGAGCACGGCATGGTGGTCACGGCGCAGCATCTGGCGACACACGTCGGCGTCGACGTGCTGAAGGCGGGCGGCAATGCGGTGGATGCTGCCGTCGCGGTGGGCTACGCGCTGGCGGTGGTCTACCCGGCGGCGGGCAACCTCGGCGGGGGCGGCTTCATGACGATACAGCTGGCCGATGGGCGCAAGACTTTCATCGACTTCCGCGAGAAGGCACCGCTGGCCGCGACCGCGGACATGTATCTCGACGGGGACGGCAACGTCGTGCAGGGTGCGAGCACCTACGGCTACCTCGCGGCCGGCGTGCCGGGCACGGTGGCGGGCATGGAGCGGGCGCGTGCCGAATACGGCACGATGCAGCGTGCCAGGCTGCTCGCCCCGGCGATCAAATATGCGCAGCAGGGCTTTGTGCTCGAGCAGGGCGACATCGACATGCTGGCAACCGCGACCGAATATTTCAGGAAAGACCCGGCCTCGGCGGCCTTTCTGCACCGCGGCGCGCCGTTCAAGGCCGGGCAGAAGCTGGTGCAGCATGATCTTGCGCAGACGCTGAAGCTGATCAGCGAGAACGGCGCGGCCGGTTTTTACCAGGGGCCGGTGGGCAGCGCTATCGTCGCGAGCATGCGGGCGGGGAAGGGCATCATCACCCAGGCCGACCTGAACGAGTACAGCACGCGCGAGCTCAAGCCGGTAGAGTGCACATACCGCGGCTACGGCATTGTCTCCGCGCCGCCGCCGAGCTCGGGCGGCGTGACGCTGTGCGAGATGCTGAACATCCTGGAAGGCTATCCGCTGCAGGAACTGGGCTATCGCTCGGCGCAGGCGGTGCAGTACCAGATCGAGGCGATGCGCCACGCTTATGCCGACCGCAACAGTTACCTCGGCGACCCGGATTTCGTGAAAAATCCGCTGGCCACTTTGCTCGACAAGAAATACGCCGAGAAAATACGCGCGATGATAGTCGCGGACAGGGCCGGTGATTCGCTGCTGATCAAGCCCGGTGTTTACCCGCACCCTTCTACCGCATTACAAGAGGGCAACAACACCACGCACTACTCGATCATCGACCAGTGGGGCAACGCGGTGGCTGTCACCTACACGCTGAACGACTGGTTCGGCGCCAAGGTTACCGCCGCGGGCACCGGCGTGCTGCTGAACGACGAGATGGACGACTTCACGATCAAGCCCGGCGTGCCCAACCAGTTCGGCCTGGTGCAGGGCGAGGCGAACGCGATCGCGCCCGGCAAGCGCCCGCTCAGTTCGATGACGCCGACCATCGTCACGAGGGACGGCAAAACACTGATGGTGCTCGGCACGCCGGGCGGCAGCCGCATCATCACCGTGGTGCTGCTGACGCTGCTCAACGTGATCGACTACGGCATGGACATCCAGCAGGCGGTGGATGCGCCGCGCTTCCACCAGCAATGGCTGCCGGACTACACCAACCTCGAGCCGGGCGCGATCAGCCCGGAGGTGCAGAAGACACTGGAGGGCTGGGGCCAGAAGTTCGGCCCGCCGCAGGAAGCCAACCACGTCGCGGCGATCCTGGTCGGCGCACCGTCGCTGAATGGCAAGCCCGTGGAGGACAACCGCTACTACGGCGCGAACGACACGCGGCGCAATACCGGGCTGGCGCTCGGGTATTGAGGGAATTCCGGTTATCGGGCTTTCCGGGATAACGGGCAATCTTTCACCATCATTTTATTTCCCCTTTCTTTCACAGGGTCACCTGGACTTTCATCACGACCGGTTCAGGACTTCAGCCGTTCGGGCTTGCGTCGTATTAGGCAAAGATAATACTTGCAAAAGCGGCGAAAAAAATGAATCATCCGAAACCGCAACCGTCCCGACCGAACGCACCTCTTGAAGTCTTTCATGAGGCCGGACGTGGCGGGTTTTTAATGTGAATCCCCCGGTTTGGTGGTGAGTTTCCCGGCACTCGGGTTTTTAATCCTTTTTTGAATTTTTCTTATGTGGATAGTCAGACTTGCGCTGCAGCGGCCCTATACCTTCCTGGTCATGGCGCTGCTGATTGTACTGCTGGGTGCATTCAGCATACTGCGCACCCCGACCGACATTCTCCCGAATATCAATATCCCCGTTGTTTCGGTAATCTGGAGTTACTCGGGTTTGCCGCCGGAGGATATGGCCAACCATATCACCACGTTCAGTGAGCGGGTGGCCACCACCACGGTGAACAATATCGAACACATTGAGTCGCAGTCGCTCAATGGCATCGCGGTGGTGAAGTATTTCTTCCAGCCCAACGTCAACGAAGATCTGGCGGTGGCGCAAGTCACGTCCGTTTCGCAAACATTGCTGCGCAACATGCCGCCGGGGACTATGCCGCCGTTTATTCTGGCTTACAACGCGTCCAGCGTCCCGGTGATCCAGTTGGCTCTGGCCAGCGCGCGCCTCACCGGCGCCGAGCTGTTCGACTTCGGCAACAATTTTATCCGCACCCAGTTGTCGCCCGTTGCGGGAGCTTCAATCCCCTTTCCCTATGGGGGCGCGATACGCCAGGTGCAGGTGGACCTGGAGCCGCAGGCTTTGCGCATTTACGGAATATCCGCCCGGGATGTGACCACCGCGTTGGCCGACCAGAACCTGATCCTGCCGGCGGGCACGCAAAAAATCGGGCACAAGGAGTATTTCATCAAGCTCAATGTCAGCTTCAGCAACATCGAAGCCATCAATGACATTCCGCTGCGCAGTGTAAAGGGCACGCTGATCCACATCCGCGATGTGGCGCATGTTCACGACGGTTCCCCGCCGCAAACCAATATGGTGAGGATAGACGGCCATCATGCGGTGTTGATGAGCATACTGAAAACGGGCACCGCCTCGACGCTCAACATTATCAGCGGCATTAAAAGTTTGCTGCCCTCGGTGCGCAACGACATGCCGGATGGCATGACCCTGCAAACCATGGGCGACCAGTCTGTTTTTGTGCAGGCCGCGATCAATGGCGTGATCCGTGAAGGTATCACCGCGGCAGCCCTGACCGGCTTGATGATCCTGCTGTTTCTCGGCTCATGGCGCAGCACGCTGATCATCACCATTTCGATTCCCCTGTCGGTGCTTTCCTCGATTGTCGCGTTGTCATGGCTGGGCGAAACCATCAACATCATGACACTGGGCGGCCTGGCACTGGCAGTGGGGATACTGGTGGATGATGCCACCGTTGCGATAGAGAACATCAACTGGCATCTGGAGCAGGGCAAGGATACCGAAACAGCCATCATGGATGGCGCGCGCCAGATTGCGATGCCGTCTTTTGTTTCGACGCTGGCCATTTGCATCGTGTTCATCCCGATGTTTTTGTTGCCCGGGGTGTCGAGATACCTGTTTGTTCCGCTGGCGGAAGCGGTGGTGTTTGCGATGCTGGCATCGTGGATATTGTCGCGCACGCTGGTGCCCACATTGGCCAAGTACTGGCTGAAAGCCCATCATGCCGGTGAGGCTCATCACCCGAGACATTGGGGATCGCGTTTGCAATTGCGCTTCGAGGCGGCTTTTGACCGCTTCCGCGGCGCTTACCACCAGATTCTTGAGGCCGTGCTGGCCAAGCCGCGCCGTTTCCTGGTGCTGTTTTACGCGGCGATTGCAGCCTCGTTCCTGCTGGGTCCGTGGATAGGCGAGGATTTTTTTCCCCAGGTGGATGCGGGGCTGATCAAATTGCATGTCCGTGCCGCAACCGGCACGCGTATCGAAGACACGGCGGCATTGTGCGACCGCGTTGAAACGGCGATACGCGCCACCATACCGGCGAAACAAATCAGCAATATTATCGACAATATCGGCCTGCCCTACAGCGGCATCAATTTGTCCTACAGCACCTCGGCCCCGATAGGCCCCAGCGATGCCGACATATACATCAGCCTGACCCGCGAACACGGTGCGACTGCAGACTACGTGCGCAAACTGCGCCGCTCGTTGAATGCGCAGTTTCCGGGCACCACTTTCTCGTTTCTGCCCGCGGATATTGTCAGCCAGATTCTTAATTTCGGCCTGCCCTCGCCGCTGGATATCCAGGTGTCGGGCAACAATTTGCAAGCCAACCGGGCATATGTGGCCAAGCTGTTGCCGCAGGTGCGCAGAGTGCCGGGTGCGGTGGACATGCACGTGCAGCAGGCCTTCGACTATCCGCAGATCGATGTCTCGATGAACCGGAATAATGCCCAGATTCTGGGCTACTCGGAAAAGGATGTGGCGGGTAATTTGCTGACCACCCTGTCGGGCAGTTTCCAGAACGAGCCCAGCTTCTGGGTTAACCCGCAAAATGGCGTGCAATACAACGTGGTGGCACAGGTGCCGCAATACCGCATGCAGAACCTGAATGATCTCGGGCAAACCCCGATATCCATAGGCGCGGGCACAGCGCCGCAGATTTTGTCCAACCTGGCCAGTTTTACACACAGCACCGGGCCGGCGGTGGTGAGTCACTACAATGTCAAACCCGCCCTGGATATATTCGGTGCCGTGCAAGGCACGGACCTGGGCGATGTGGCGACCCAGCTGCAACGCATCATTGCCGGGAATGTGCACAACCTGCCCAAAGGCAGCACAGTTACCCTGCGCGGACAGGTGCAAACCATGCAGCAGTCTTTCGGCAGCCTGGAATGGGGGTTGCTGGGCGCGGTGGTGCTGGTGTATTTGCTGATCGTGGTGAATTTTCAATCCTGGCTGGATCCGCTCATTGTCATTGCGGCGTTGCCCGCCGCATTGGCGGGGATCGTGTGGATGCTGTTTCTGACGCACACCACGCTCAGTGTGCCCGCGCTGACCGGTGCGATCATGTGCATGGGGGTGGGCGCGGCGAACAGCATACTGATCATGAGCTTCGCCCGTGAACGCCTGGGCGACGGATTGAGCGCGCGGGATGCCGCGCTGGAATCGGGCACCACCCGTTTGCGCCCGGTGATGATGACAGCCCTGGCGATGATGATCGGTATGCTCCCGATGGCTCTGGGCCTGGGCGATGGCGGGGAACAAAATGCACCCTTGGGCCGGGCCGTGATCGGAGGATTGCTGTTTGCCACCCCCGCGACACTGCTGCTGGTGCCCGCCTTGTT
>JAJZEQ010000054.1 GCA_021851345.1 Pseudomonadota bacterium | reverse complement strand
GCGCGGCAAATCACCAGATCGGCGTTTCCGTAGTGCCTGGCCATTTCGTCCATGAACGGCTTCACTTCCGCCTTCACTCCCGCCTGCTGATAAGCCTGCTTGACTGCCGCATAGTGCTGCTTTCCGGTTTGATGCAGCACATTGGGACGCATTTCCGGCGGCAACAGCGCGAGCGCCTGCGGCAATGTTTCGTTGATCGCCTTGGCTCCCAGGCTTCCGCCCACCACCAGCACATTCAACCTGCCGCTGCGCGCGGAATAGCGCTGCCCGGGCGCGGGCAATGCCGCGATATCGCGGCGCACCGGGTTGCCGCACCAAATCGCGCGCGGCAACACATCCGGGAATCCGCTGATCACTTTCTGCGCGAGGTGTGCCAGCGCCCTGTTGCTCAATCCGGCAATTGAGTTCTGCTCGTGTATCACCAGCGGGCGGCGCAGCAATGCAGCTATGATCCCGCCCGGGAAAGTGATGTAGCCGCCCATGCCCAGCACCACGTCCGGGCGAACGCGGAATATCGCGCCCGCGCTTTGCCACATCGCGCGCAGCAGATCGAACGGCAGGCGTAACAGTCGCAACAGCCCCTTGCCGCGCACGCCCGAAAAACGTACCCACGCCATTTCATAGCTGTGCCGGGGAACCAGATCGGCTTCCATGCTGTTTGGCGCGCCCAGCCAGGTCACCCGCCAGCCCTGGGCGCGCAGGATGTCAGCCACGGCGAGTCCCGGAAAAATGTGGCCTCCTGTACCACCGGCCATGATCAGGATAGAGCGGCTCATACCGCCAGCCCCCGGGCTATGCGCCGATTCTCGTAGTCCACTCTGAGCAGCAGCGCGGCCGCAATGCAATTCACCACGATGCCGCTGCCGCCAAAACTCAGGAACGGCAGGGTCAAACCCTTGGTCGGCAGCACACCCATGTTCACGCCGATATTGATCATCGTCTGCACGCCTATCCACACACCGACTCCCTGTGCGACCAATGCTGAGAAATTCCGCTCCAGAAAAGCGGCATGCCGGCCGATCTGGAACGCGCGCACCACCAGCAATGCGAACAGCGCTATCACTGCGGCCACGCCGGCCAGCCCCAATTCCTCGGCGATCACCGCCATCAGAAAATCGGTATGCGCCTCAGGCAGGTAAAACAGTTTTTCCACGCTTCCGCCCAGCCCCACGCCCAGCCACTCGCCGCGCCCGAATGCGATCAGCGCATGGCTCAACTGGTAACCCTTGCCATACGGGTCAGACCACGGATCCATGAAACCGATCACGCGCTGCATGCGGTAGGGAGAAGAAAATATCAGCACGGAAAATACCAGGGGCAATGCGACCAGCAGCGCGGCGAAAACTTTAAGGTTGAAACCCCCCAGCCACAAAGTGCAGAAGGCGATAGACAGGATGACCACGAACGCGCCCATGTCGGGCTCCTGCAGCAACAAGCCGCCGATCAGCGCCATCACCACAAGCATTGGCAAAAAGGCCTTGGTGATCAGGTGGCCTATCTTTCCTTTGCGCACCGTGTAATCGGCCGCGTACAACACCGCAAACAACTTCATGAACTCGGAGGGTTGCAGATTGATAACGAAAAGCGAGAGCCAGCGGCGGCTGCCGTTCACTTCCCGACCCAGCCCCGGGATCAGCACCAGCACCAGCAACGCCGCCCCGATCAAAAACAGATAGGGCGCGTAGGTCTGCCACAATTGCACAGGTATCTGGAAGGCGAAAAGTCCAAGCAACAAGCCGACCGCAATGTACAAGCCCTGGCGTATCAAATAGTAGGCAGGCTGGTATCCGGTGTATTTGTTGGCCTCGGCTGTGGCAATCGATGCGGAGTACACCATGACCAGGCCCAGCGCCAGCAGGCCTATCAACACCCATATCAGCAATTCGTCGAATTGCGCCTGTGGCGGACGGGTGCGTGTTTTTACCATTGATGCCATGCGCCCTCCAGCTTCAATTCATTTACCGCCGCAACGAAAACTTCGGCGCGATGCGCGTAATTTCTGAACATGTCGAAACTGGCACAGGCCGGGGACAGCAGCACCGCATCGCCGTCGTGCGCCAGCCGCGCAGCCTGCTGCACCGCATCGCTCATGTCGCCGGCCAGCGCCACCTTCACGCCGCTCCCGTTCAGGGCGTCGGCGATCAATGGCGCATCCCGCCCTATCAGCACCACCGCCCGCGCATGCTCGGCCACTGCCGGCTTGAGCGGCGCAAAATCCTGCCCCTTACCCTCTCCGCCGGCGATCAGCACCGCTTTGCGGCCCAATCCCTGCAGCGCGGCTATCGTCGCGCCGACATTGGTACCCTTGGAGTCGTCGTAATAAATGACGCCGCCGATTTCCTTCACGCGCTCGACGCGATGCGGCAGCCCCTTGAAACTGCGCAGCGCATCCAGCAAAACCGGCATGGGCAGATCGATTGCGCGGCACAGCGCCAGCGCAGCCAGGGCATTCGCCGCGTTGTGCAGCCCGGCCACTTGCAACTCGCCGGCCTTGAGCAGACGCTGCGCGCCCTGCACCAGCCAGACTTCAGTTCCGTCCCGCACTATCCCGAAATCACCCTCAGAACCGGGTTCGCCCAAACCGAAAGTGACCATCCGGCATTCCGCGCGCGCCCTGCGCGAGGGTGGAACCGAAGGTTCCTGGCACCCTGCGGCGTACCCCTTGCGGGTGATGCTCATGCAGCGTGCATCGTCGCGGTTCAGCACCTGCACCTTGCAACCGGCAAAAATCCGCGCCTTCGCGTCGCTGTATTCGCCCATATCGGCATAACGATCGAGATGATCCTCGCTGATATTCAGTACGGTTGCGGCATCGGCATGCAAATGCGATGTGGTCTCCAGCTGGAAGCTGGACAGTTCCAGCACCCATATTTCCGGCTGGCTGGCGCCTCGCTCCATCACGACTTCGAGCACTGCGGGAGAAATGTTGCCGGCTGCCACCGCGTCCCTGCCCGCGGCTTTGCACATATGTTCCACCATGGTGGTCACGGTAGTCTTGCCGTTCGAGCCGGTGATGGCGAGAATGCGAGGGCGATCAACATCAGGCAAGGACAGGCTGAACAGTTCTATGTCACCCGTCACTTCGATACCGCGTGCGACAGCCCGTGCTATTGCCGGGTCGCGCAGCGGCACGCCGGGACTGATCGCGATCAGCTCGACACCCTCGAATAGCGCGTCATTGAATTCCCCGCAAAAAATTTGCCCGCTGGCCACATACCGGCGCACCTCGGCCAGGCCGGGCGGAGCGGGGCGGCTGTCCGCCACGCGCAGATAAGCGCCCTGCGCGCTGAGCCAGCGCACCATGGACATTCCGGTCTCGCCAAGACCGAGCACCAGCACCGATTTGTTCTTGTATCGGCTCATCTCAGCTTGAGGGTCGCCAGACCCAGCAATACCAGCAGCATCGTTATGATCCAGAACCTCACGGAAGCGTTTGGTGTCGCCATAACGCTCGCTGCGCTCACATGAGTCTCCCCCAACGCTTGCGTGCCGCACTTCTTCATTTGGTTCTCCACGATCATCTCAATTTGAGCGTTGCCAGACCCAGCAACACCAGCAACATCGTTATGATCCAGAAGCGCACTACCACTTGCGTTTCTTTCCAGCCCTTCAGTTCGTAGTGATGGTGCAGCGGCGCCATGCGGAACACGCGCTTGCCGGTCAGCTTGAACGAAGCCACCTGTATCATCACCGACACCGCCTCCACCACGAACACCCCGCCCATGATGAACAGGACCAGCTCCTGGCGCACGATCACGGCCACCGTGCCGAGTGCCGCACCGAGCGCCAGCGCGCCCACATCGCCCATGAACACTTCTGCCGGATAAGCGTTGAACCAGAGAAATGCCAAACCGGCTCCGGCAATCGCCCCGCAAAACACCGCCAGTTCGCCGGCACCCGGGATATACGGAATGCCCAGATATTTCGAAAACACGGCATTGCCGGCCACGTATGCGAATATCGCCAGCGCGCCGCTGACCATCACCGTCGGCATGATGGCCAGGCCATCCAGTCCATCGGTCAAATTCACCGCGTTGCTGGTGCCAACCACGACAAAATAGGTCAGCGCAACGAACATAAATGCGGAAAGCGGGAAAACAAAAAATTTCAGGAACGGCACGATGAGTTCGGTGTTCGCCGGCAGGCTTGCCGCGCTCCACAAATAAATGCCCACCACCAGCGCGATGGCGGACTGCCAGGCCATTTTCGATCTCGCCGACAGGCCCTTGGGATTGCGATGAACCACCTTGCGATAGTCATCCACCCACCCGATTGCGCCAAAACCCAGGGTCGTGAGCAGCACCACCCACACATAATGGTTATGCAGGTCTCCCCACAGCAGCGTGGTGATCGCGATCGAGGTCAGTATCAGCGCGCCTCCCATGGTCGGGGTGCCCGCCTTCACCAGATGCGTCTGCGGGCCGTCGCTGCGCACCGACTGGCCGATCTTGTACGCAGCCAGCTTGCGTATCATGGTGGGGCCGACCATGAATGAGATGAACAGCGCGGTCATCGCCGCCAGCACCGTGCGCAGCGTGATGTAGTTGAACACGCTGAAAAACCTTACGTCCTGGGCCAACCATTGGGCAAGCGCTAACAGCATAGTTTCCCCCTGCAGATGTTATTCACGAATTGCGCTCCTTGTTGCGCATTTCATGCCCTTCCGGCGCTGCAAAATATTTCACCACGCGTTCCATTTTCATGAACCGTGAACCCTTCACCAGCACGGTGGTGCCTTCATCCAGCTCTTTTTCCAGTGCATCCTGCAGCTCTTCTATCCGCTCGAAGTGATGTGCACCGCTGCCGAATTCCCTCACCGAATGCTTGCTCAATGTTCCCAGCGCATACAATTTTTCGATTCCGGCACGGCGCGCTTCCGTGCCGATCGCGGCATGAAATGCCGCTGCGTCATCACCCAGTTCACCCATGTCGCCCAGCACCAGAACGCGCTTGCCGCCAAACCGGGCAAGTACGCTGATCGCGGCGCGCGTCGAGGCGGGGTTGGCGTTGTATGTGTCGTCGATAAGATAACCGCCAAATCTCGCTGCAATGCGCTGCAATCGCCCTGCGACACCGCTGAATCCTTCCAGGCCCGCGGCGATCTTTTCCAGCGGCACGTCGAGTGCACTCGCAGCCGCTGTGGCAGCCAGCGCGTTGCGCGCGTTGTGCATGCCAGGAACCTGCAAATCGACATTGAACATCCCCCGGGGGGTGGTCACTTCCAGGCGCAGACCTGCATCCTGTGCATGCCAAATGCCGTGCACGTCGGCTTGTTTATCCAGGCCAAATTCAAGCAACGGATGCACACCGGCCATCTCGCGCCATAGCGGCGCGAATTCGTCATCGGCATTGATCAACGCCGTGCCATGGGGTTTCAGGCCTGCAAAAATTTCGCCTTTGGCGCGGGCCACAGCCTTGACCGACCCCAATCCCTCCAGATGTGCTCCGCCGGCATTGTTGATCAATGCCACATCAGGCTCTGCAATACGCGCCAGGTAATCGATCTCTCCCGGGTGATTCATGCCCATTTCGATCACGGCATAGCGGTGAATCGGTTCCAGTTGCAGCAGCGTGAGGGGCATTCCGATGTCATTATTCAAATTCCCGCGGGTGGCGAGCACCGCTTTATTGTCCCCTGCCGCTGCGCGCAAAATGCAGGCCAGCATTTCCTTCACCGTGGTTTTGCCGTTGCTGCCCGTGATGGCCACCAGAGGTATGTCAAATTGACTGCGCCAGTAGGCCGCCAATTTCCCCAATGCCAGGCGTGTGTCATCCACCACGAGGAGCGGAGCCCGGGTGCCCGCGGCTGCGGGATGCGCCTGATAACTGTCCGCATTCACCAGCGAGGCCGCGGCGCCCGCTTGCGCGGCTGTCGCCGCGAATTCGTAGCCGTCGAAATTTTCACCGCGCAACGCGACAAACAGATCGCCCTGCATCACTTTGCGGCTGTCACTGGACACCGCGGCAAAGCGCACGTCGTCACCGATGATGCGGCCATCCAGAACCCGCGCGGCCTGTGACAGCATCATCATGTGCGCACCCCGCCATGACTGGTGTTCAGCGCCTGTTGCGCAACCAGCAGGTCACTGAACGGATATTTGACGCCGCTGATTTCCTGGTAATCCTCATGCCCTTTTCCCGCGATCAATACGGTATCGCCCCGGCCGGCATGGGCGATAGCGCTGTGAATCGCCGCTG
>JAJZEQ010000146.1 GCA_021851345.1 Pseudomonadota bacterium | reverse complement strand
GATCAGATGCGCGGGACTATTTTCCGGCGCGGCGCTGTTGGGCGCTTGTTCACTGGCACCGACCTATGAACCGCCCAGAATGACTGCCGCCGCCGCCTATCAGGAAGCGGGGGGCTGGGTGGAGGTTCACGCTGCGCCCCCGGCGGCGCCCGGCGCGTGGTGGGAAAGCTTCCGCGACACACAATTGAATCAATTGGAAGCGCAGGCGCAAAGCGCCAACCAGAATCTGCTGGCCGCCGCCGCACGCCTGATGCAGGCCCGCGACATTGCCCGCGCGCAGAATGCCGAGCTGTTTCCCCAGGTCAGCGCCGATGCATCCCATCAAAACGGGCGCATCTCGTCGAACAAGCCGTTGTTTCCTCCCGGCATCAATACCCGCTACCAGGATAATACGGTGGGCCTGAACATGAATTACGAGATTGATTTGTGGGGTGCCTTGCGCAATGCCAGCACGGCCGCCGCCGCATTGGCTCAGGCCAGCGCCGATGACCTGGCCGCGTTGCGCTTATCCACACAGGCCGAATTGGCCACCGATTATTTCAACCTGCAGGCCACCGACGTGCAGATTGATCTGTTGCAGCATGTGACCGGCAACTGGCGGGAGAACAAGCAGTTGACGGAAAAAATGATGGAGCAGGGATTCGCCACCGAATCCGATATCGACCTGGCGCAACTGAGTTTGCAAAATACCAGCGCCCAGTTGTTCGCCCTGCAGGGTCAGCGCAAACAGTTGGAACACGCGATCGCCCTGATTGTCGGCGCGAACCCGGACACCTTTGCCTTGCCTGCCGCGCACGCATTCGATGCTCAGCCGCTGCAACCGGAGATAGGCTTGCCCTCGACCTTGCTGGAAAGGCGTCCCGATATTGCCAGCGCGGAACGTGCGGTGATGGCTGCCAACGCGCAGATAGGCGTGGCGCGGGCGGCATTCTTCCCCGTGTTCAGCCTCAATGCCGCTACCGGCTATGAAAGCAAATCCGCCGCGGGATGGCTCAACGCGCCCAATCGATTCTGGTCAGTGGGACCCGCCTTGGGGCTGAACCTGTTCAACGGCGGACAATTGCAGGCCCTGAGCGATCTGGCCAGGGCCCAGTGGGAAGAGTCTGCCGCCCGTTACCGCAATACCGTATTGACCGCCTGGCGCGAAGTGGAGGATGGTTTGTCCAGCCAGCATGCATTGAAACAGGCCCTGGGCAGCGCACAGCAAGCCCTGTCGGCGGCACAGGCCGCGCAGCAGCAGGCGCAATACCGCTACGCCGGCGGGCTGGGGAATCAAATCGAGGTGCTGCAAAGTGAACGCATTACCCTGAGTGCGAACACGGCGCAAATCGAACTGCAACGCCAAAACGTCATCAACAGCATCGGCCTGGTCAAGGCACTGGGAGGAGACATGACCCAGGGCACGCCCGCGCGATAACCCGCTTCATCCTCCTGTAACTCGAATTGCGTTTTCAGGGTGTATCAGGCGGGCGGGCTGCCTTTCGCCGGATGGCTGCGCCGCAACGCAAACAGCATCAAGCCCACCACCAGCAGATTGACCGCCAGCGTACCCAGCGCAAGCCAGCTGGCCTTGTGCAGCAATTCATAAAGCTCGAACGGGACATAGATTGCGCCGCTCGCGGCGGCAAACCATTCGGCCCAGCGCCGGCCATGCCACAGGCCGTAGGCCTCGATCAGCCGTACCAGCCCGTAAGCCGCGGCAAATGCAGCCAGCGTCCACAGGCGGGCATCGGTGAGATGGGATGCGGCTTCGATGAATATCTGCGGGAAATGTTTTGCCGGGTTGAGGTGCAGGTGGCCGACCAGGCGCTCGGCGAATTGCTGAACATCGCGATGGATCAGCGAAAGCGCGCCGAATCCGGTCAATATGACCAGCATACCCTTGGTCGCCTCAATCAGCGCAACCGCGCGCAGCGTTTTGAGCAATTGCATCGCCATTCATTTGCTCCCGCTAGTTGACATGCAAGTGAATGATCATTACTTCGACCGAGGGCACCGGCTGACCATCCTTGATCGCGGGCATGAATTTCCAGTTTTTCAGGGTATCCAGCAACATCCTGTTGAGCCGTGGATTTTGCGTGGGCTTGACCAGCACCACGGTTGCGCTGCCATCCGCGGCGATCTGAAAGCGGGCGGTCGCCGCCTCGTTCATCGCTTCCTGGCGCAATTCGTCCGGTATCACCGGCATGGGCTGAACCAGCGCCTGCGCGCCATGATTTTCATTTGCCGGGGACGGCGGTGGCGGCGCAGTGACAGGAGCGGCGCTCGGCGGGGGAGTCTTCGCGCTGGGTTGCGCGGGCAGGGCGGGTTCGGGTTGCACGGCGGGTTTTATTTTGGGCTGTTCGATTGTTTTCCGGTGAACCTGCGGCTGGGCTTGCGCCGGGGCGGGCAGCTCGACCAGCTCGGCAGTGACCGGTGTGGGGTCGGGCGAGTGCAGCACCGGACGCCACATCGAATAGGCAAACAGGCTGAACGTGACCGCGCAGATCAGCAGCGACAGGGGCAGCGTCCAGTGCAGCCGCCGCCAGGGTGAATCCGGCCTCGCCTGCGCGACCCAGGGCAGGATGCTAGTCGGCATGCTTGACCGCGATCAGGAAGTGTTGCGCGCCCGCAGCGCGTGCCTTGAGCATGGATTGCACAGTGATGCCGTTGGGCGCGCTGCTGTCGGCTGCGACGATGATGCTGGCATCCGGGCCGCTCAGCATGGATTGCAGCGTGGCTGTCAGCGTATCCAGCGTGACCTGGGTCTTGTCCAGAAATATCCGGCTGTCGGCGGTGATGGTCAGCGTGATCGGCGTCTTCGCCTGCATAGGCGCGGCGTGCCCCTTGGGAAGGTCGACCGGCAGCGAGTGCAGGTTCTGCATCGACAGCGAAGCCAGCATGAAAGTGGCCAGCAGGAAGAACATCACGTCTATCATCGGGATGATCTCGATGCGGCCGCGTTTGTAATTGCGGGATTTGCGCAGCTTCATTATTTGTCCCTTATTGTCTGTCCATGGGTTGCCGCCGGGGATTCCTGCTGGTTCAGCCGGATATTGTCTATCATGCGTGTGCCCAGCCTTTCCATTTCTTCCAGTACCTGGACCTGGCGGCGCGAGAAGAAGTTGAAGCCGAACAGCGCGAAGATCGCGATGAAGATGCCGAATGCGGTGGCGATCAACGCTTGCGCCACGCCGCCGGTGACGCCGCTGGGGTCGACCAGCCCGGTGCCGCCGATCAGGTTGAACGCGTGCATCATGCCGGTGATCGTGCCGAGCAGGCCGAGCAGCGGCGCGCCGGTGACGATGGTTTCCAGCACCCACATGCCGCGCCCCATGCCTTCCTCGATCAGCTGCGCCTCGTCGCCTGCGCGCGATTCCAGCCACCATGCCGGCTTGTCGATATTGTCCAGGACGACGCGGAAAAACCTCGCGTAGTAATTGTCCTGGGGCAGTACAGCCAGCTCCTGCTCAAGTTTTTTCCAGGCGAAACCATAGGTCTCGATCAGGTTGAACAGAGTTTTCGGCAGGCGCACATAGCGCCGGTACAAATAGAGTTTGTCGATGATGATGACCAGCGCCAGAACTGCCAGGACCAGCAGCGGGTAGATGGTCGCGCCACCGAATTTCATGGCCTGTATTGCTTCGGAGATTTCTTGCATGTCTGCTTCCTTTAATGGGTTATCGCTGAATGATCCGGGGGATGATCTTTTTACAACGGCTTGGACAGGCCGAGGAACAGCCCGCGCCGCACGCCATACTGCGGCGCGAATACACCGATACCGGTGCCGTCGCGGATCATGTAAACCTTGTCCAGCACGTTGTCGGCAACCAGCCGGGTCTCGACTTCACCTATTCCGTAGAGCGTCATCTTGCGGCTTGCGCCAAGATTCAGCACGGTATAGCCGGGCAAACTGGTGGTGTTGGCAAAGCCGTTGCGCAATCCGCTCTGGTACATCAGGTCGCTGCTCAACCGGGTGCCCGACCAGAGATAGGAAGTGCCGGTCGAAACTGTCAGGGCCTGTTCATGGTCGACGTTGACCCAGTTGTTCGCCGCGTAATTGAGCGTGGCCTGGTCGAACAGGTACTGGCTGGAAATGATGTCCCTGGCCATGCTGACGGTTCTGGCCAGGTTGGCATAGCCGGACAAATTTTCGGATTTGTAGTTGCCAGTCAATTCAACACCGTAGGTTTTGCCCTGCGCATAATTGAACGGGGTCATGATCAGCGCCGGTCCGAACTGTCCCTCGTCGAGGGTGTTCTGGCTCTGCTTGTAAAAAGTGTCGATGCCCAGATTGACGGTCGGCGTCAGCTGATGGGTGACGCCTGCATCCAGATAATTCGCCCGTTCCGATTTGACCATCGAATTCTGCCCCGGCGCCGCGTTGGTGGTGCCCGCGAACAGTGCCTGGTCGGCGGTTGAAACCAGTTCGGTCGGGGGCGGCGTGAAGTATCTGGCATAGCCGGTGTGCCAGGTGGTCAGCTCGTTGCTCTTGTAAACCAGCCCCAGACGCGGGCTGAGCTGGTGTTCGTTGACGTAGGCATTGACCTGGTCAAAGCGGCCGCCATAGTTCACGGTCAGCTTGCGGGTGGCTTTCCATTCGTCCTGAAGGTAAACCCCGAACAGAGTGTTGCCGTTCTTGGCGACATTATCGGCGATGTTGGTGGCTGATCCGGAAACCTGGCCCGTGCCATTCACGGGGAACACCGTGGAATTGTTGTTGCTGACGATATTTTCGACGCTGCCGAACATGCCCATGCGCAGCGTATGCTTGTCATTCAGGCGGTCGCTGCCATCGGCCTGGATGCCGTTGCTTGTGCTGCTGCGAAAAACATCCGAAGCGACACCGTAAAAAGCCAGGTCTCCGGTGGCGCCCGGGATGTAATGCAGGCTGGAGTATCGCGTAAACAGGGAGACCTGGTAATCGACGTTGTCGTTGAGCGAGCTTTGCAAAGTGCTCACCGCGTAACGGTTTATTTCCCGCTGATTGTCATTCAGCGTGGCCGAGTTGTATCCGCTCAAGCCAAGTTGCGGCAGTATCCCCAGGTGGTTCGGATCCGGTGGTTGGCCGGGAGTGTTGGGGATCTGGAACCGGCCGTCGTAACTGCCGAACATGAAGCTCAGCTTGGTGTCGGGATTCAGCAGGTAGGACATGAACGCGAATCCCTTGGCCTGCTGGGTGGTGTCATGTATGGGGTTGACGCTGGAGGTGGTATTGGCGATGCCGACATTGTCCGTCAGGTACGATCCGTCGACGAAGTAGGACAGCTTGCCCTGCGTGCTGCCATATTCAACGCTGGGGTTGTAGGTCTGGTTGCTGCCGCCGTACATATCGACATGGCCGCCGCTTTCAAAGTTGGTTTTGGTGTTGATTTCGATGACGCCCGCGGTGCGGTAGCCGTATTGGGCGGGCAAGGCTCCGGTCAACAGATTGATCCCCTGCGCGAAGCGGGCATCCAGGGCCTGGCCGAAACCGCTGATGCCTTCCGGAAGGGTCACGCCGTTGATGCGGTATTGGGTGTTGGCATGCTCGCCGCGGATGTGAAATTGGCCGTTGGAATCATTGACCACGCCAGGCGCCTGAAGCAACACTTCGTTGAGCGGGGTATTTTCTCCCTGCGGCAAATCCTCGATATCTTTGTTGCTGAAATGGTAAACGCTCCCGCCGGTCTTGGGCGACAGGCCATTGCGGGCGGTATCCAGCCGTGTTGCGCTGATGTCTATCTCCTGCGCCTGGGAAGCGGCCAGCGTGATCGTGGTGCTTGCCGTCCCATCCGAGAGCGTGACTATCGAGGAGCCGGTTTCGTAGCCGGTCTTGTCCGACACTACCGCGTAGGTGCCCGGTGCTATCGCGGAAAAAGTGAAGTGTCCTTGTGCGTCGCTGGTGGCGTGTCCCGCCACTTCTCCGCCGGCCGCCTTGAGCGTGATGCCTGCCAGGTTGATCGGCCGCCCCAGGGTATCCCTGACCAGACCTTGTATGGTGTTCTTGTTGCTTGTTGCAGTTGCCGGGGCGGGTTGCGGGCTGTCGGCAGCGTGGGCGCACAGGGGTGTTGATAGTGCGGCGCACAAAAGGGCGTGCTTGAACATGGTATTCCTCCAACTATGTTGCAAAACCCGCCCTGCGCGCAAGCGGCGCAGGGCGGGCGTTTATGCGTAAGCCTGGAAGAGTGCAGGGGGGCCGCGCGCAACGGCGGCAAGAAGGTGGATGGTCTGGAAGCTGGCAGTGCTGCGCCGTATGG
>JAJZEQ010000311.1 GCA_021851345.1 Pseudomonadota bacterium | reverse complement strand
TTCTCGATGTCCACCAGGATCAGCATGCGCTCGTCCACCGTGCCCAGGCCCTGCAGGTAGCGGGTGTCCATGCCCGCCCCGAATTCCGGGGCCGGCTTGATCTGCTCCGCTTTCAGCGTCAGCACGTCCGACACGCCGTCCACCACCATGCCCACCACCCGGTTCGCCACGTTCAGGATGATCACCACCGTGGTTTCGTCATAGCTGACCCGGCCCAGCCTGAATTTGATGCGCATGTCCACGATGGGCACGATGCTGCCGCGCAGGTTGATCACGCCCTTGATGAATTCGGCGGTGTTGGCGATGCTCGTCACCGCATCGTAGCCGCGGATCTCCTGCACCTTGAGGATGTCGATGGCGTATTCCTCGTCGCCCAGCGTGAAGGTCAGCAGCTCGCGGCCGGACCCCGCTGCGCCTGGTTCCTGATCAGATTGCATGGCATTCCTCTCCAGCCCATCGGTTTGAATATTTTTAACCACACGCCACACTTTACGGGTTGCCGTGGCATGCAATCAACTTATTTCTCGGGATTATCTTTTTGGTCTATGCCAGGCAGCGCGCATCCCCGACTGCATGTTTCCAGATTCTGTTGATATTGTGGCAACTTGCATAACGGGCTGCACAATGGATCAGGTGGAATTCCCGCTGCCTGCTTGCCGCCTTATGGAAGCACCCTGACCAAACGGAAGCCAATGCTGCCCATGCGCGTGGACGGGTCGAACCTGCTGCGCGTGGCCACCCTGATAAACTGCGGGTCAAAATTCCACGAGCCGCCGCGAACGACGTGGTTCGAGCCATTGCCCGGCCAATTGTTTCCGTCATTCGGTGCGCCGGCATAGCTGTCGTGGTAGCCGTCTTCCACCCATTCCCATACGTTGCCTATCATGTCATACAAACCAAAGCTGTTAGCCGGAAAGCTGCCAACCGGAGCAGTGTTCAACCACTTGTCCCTGCCTTGTACAAGCCCAAAGCAGCATTCATCGTCGCCGTAATTGGCATACTCATGGCTGGCCTTGCTCCCCCAAGGATAGGCGGCAGTGCTTCCTGCCCGTGCCGCGTATTCCCACTCGGCCTCACTCGGCAGCCGGTATTGCTTGCCGGTTTTGGTGTTGAGTTTCTGTATGAACGCCTGGACGTCATTCCAGCTAACCTGCTCCACCGGACACTCGGGCCCGCAATTGAAGAATCTGCTGGGATTGCTCCCCATCAAAACCTTCCACTGCTTTTGCGTAATTTCGGTTTTAGCCATCGCAAAGGGCCGGGTAAAAGTGACGCGGTGCATGGGCCGCTCATTATCATCGCCATCATTCGATCCCATCTCGAAACTCCCCGGAGGAATCACAACCATCTCAGGACATTCGGCACAATCGTGGATTCCTCGTTGTCCTGGAGTTCTTGTTGAGTCCGCTTTGGATGCGTCCGCCCATGCGCCTGTATAAGTTGAAAGGGCCAAGGCCAGCAGCAATATGTTCCCAGCAATTTTCATGAAATCATCCCGGATAGATAATGTAAAATTTATTCAACCGTTCACTCAGGCTGCATGGGCAAGCGGCGTGAAATGGCCAGTCCGGCGATGAATGCGCCACCCGAAAATATCATTCCAGCCCATGCCGCACACACAGAACATCTGAATTGAATTGATATTTCCTTTTCCCGGGCGGGCATTTGATCCTGATACACTTGCCTGCAAGCCAGCCTTGAAACCGGTAATGCCCGAAACATTGTGTAGCAAATTTATGACAGTCACATTACAGAAAAGCAGCGCTTGTGACGGGATCAATCGTCCCGGATTGCCTGGCCTCCAATGGCCCGCTAGTTTGCGTATACTTGATCCGGCATAAATAACCGGCCTTTTTTCACGACCAACTTCAGGAGCACCGAATGGAAACCAAACCGCCTGTTCCCCCTTTCAGTCAGGAGACCGCAACGCAAAAAGTGCGCATGGCCGAGGACGCATGGAATACGCGCGACCCGGACCGTGTCGTGCTGGTTTATACCGAGGACACCCGCTGGCGCAACCGTGCCGAATTTCCCGAAGGACGGGAGCAGGTGCGGCAGTTCCTGCAGCGCAAGTGGGCAAAGGAACTGGACTACCGGCTGATCAAGGAGTTGTGGGCCTGTTCCGGCAACCGCATTGCGGTGCGCTTCGCCTACGAATGGCACGACGCTACCGGCATGTGGTTCCGCTCGTATGGCAACGAAAACTGGGAGTTTAATGAGCAGGGTTTCATGATGCGTCGATACGCCAGCATCAACGATCTGCCTATCAGGGAATCCGAGCGAAAATTCTTCTGGCCACTTGGCCGCCGCCCGGACGAGCATCCCGGACTCAGTGAGCTGGGGCTGTGAAGTCCCCGGCCGGCCGGGGAAAATCGGGATAACTGTAATGTACCGGACCCTGGCTGATCATTGGATAGCATTACACGGCCTGCTCGCAATGCTGGGGCTGGCCATATATGTCACCTCCTCCCATACCCTGCACCTGCGCCGCCATCCCTCGGCCGCCATCTCCTGGGTCGCGGCACTGGTATTGTTTCCTTATGCAACCCTGCCGCTTTACCTGATGTTCGGCATTCGCAAGGTGGCAAGTCATCTGCCGCCGTCCGGGCGATATGAATTGACACAGGAAGCATCCGGCCCGGATTCGCTACCGGTTCGAGCGCAACAACTCGCGGCCATCATGGCGCTTCCGGCTGCGTCCTCCTACCATCGTCTCAACATCCACGAAAATGGCACACAGGCACTGCATGCGCTGAGGAACATGATAAATACCGCGCAGCACTCCATCGACCTCTGCACTTTCATATTTGCGCGGGATGGATTGGGTGACGAGATAGCCCGGCTCCTGAAACAGCGGGCCGGGGACGGAATAAAAATCAGATTGCTGGTGGACGGTATCGGCGCCTATCTGGGCAGCCGCGCCGACCTCAAAGGACTGTCAGCCGCCGGAGTGCGGGTAGCCTTGTTTGTCCCTCCGCTGCGCTCGTCCCTGCGCGGACGGACCAACCTGCGCAATCACCGCAAGATGGTCATCGCAGATGAGGATGAATTGTGGTGCGGAGGCAGAAATCTTGCCGCCGAGTATTTCGAAGGCGACACGGCAGATCCTCCCGGCAGCCAGCCCTGGGTCGATTTGAGCTTTGACCTGCGGGGCGCCCTGGCACAGCAGGCACAGGATCAGTTCGACCAGGACTGGGAATTCGCCTCACGGGGGGATCATTTCGCCCCCTTTCACCCGCGCAGCCGGGGTTTGCCGCCCGGCGCCGCAATGGGACAATTGATCGCCAGCGGCCCGGATCAGATGGACGATACGTTCTACACCCTGCTGGTCTCGGGTTTCTTCGCCTCGCGCAAACGCATCATCGCGGCCACTCCCTATTTTGTACCCAACCCCACCTTGCTGATGTCGTTGACGCTGGCAGCCCGCCGCGGGGTCGCGGTCGATCTCCTGATGCCGAAAAAATCCAATCATAGACTGGCCGACCTCGCCCGGCACCGCGCGCTGCGGGAGTTGGCCACAGCGGGCGCCCGCATCTGGTTTTTGCCGCACATGATCCATGCCAAAGTTGTGGTGATCGATGACGAGATCGCGCTGGCCGGCTCGGCCAATCTGGATGAACGCAGCCTGTTCCTGAACTATGAATTGATGGTCTCATTCTATGAACCGGCGGACGTTAAACGCTTTGCCGGATGGATAGAACGCCAGAAAGGCTCGGCTGTGCTTTACAGCGCCCACCCGCCTGGATTGTGGCGGGAAATCGCGGAAGGGTTACTGTTATGGCTGGCATTTCAGCTTTGATCCGCGGCAGAATTACACCCCGCCAGACCCTGTCGTATGATGCGCGCGTTGCCGCACCACTGAATTGGCATAGCGTTCCCCGCGACATGCCAGGTCAAAATCCGGGCGCACCCGGCAATAATTATGTGCAATGATGGGCAGGCTGAAACCCTTCCAGACAGGAGTACCGACATGACAAAAAATGAAACCAGAAAACAGCTTGAATCCGATATCGAAAATTTCCGAACCAAGGCAAAATACTATGCATCGCTGCATTTGTTTGAAGCGGAAAAATACGCCGAACACCTTGCGTCCAACCTTGAATTGGCACTGACCACCATGCCATCCGATGACGATCCGGAAATTTCCTGAACGAATGCCTGAACAAATTACTGGGCAACGCAATTCACCGGCAATCCGGCATCGTTTTAAAACGCCTTGGCCTCTTTTGGGAATTCCAGTTTGACCGACACCCGTTATTTCTACCGCGATCTTCCCGCCCTCGAGAAATTTTCAGAAGCCGTGGAAATTCGCCGCCACACCCCTGTTCCGGAAGACTGGTGGATAGTAATCGCGGATGTGGTCGGTTCGACCGGGGCGATCGAGGCGGGGGACTACAAGAAAGTCAATACCGTCGGCGTGGCCTGCATCGCCGCCCTGGTGAATGTGGACCGCAGCATCGATATTCCCTTCGTGTTCGGCGGTGATGGCGCGACCTTTGCCGTGCCCGAGGTGTTGCTCGAGCCCGTGATCTCAGCCTTGCGCGGCTCGCAAAGACTGTCCCGCCTGAGCTTTGGACTCGATTTGCGCGTGGGCATGGTAAGTGTTGGCGACCTGACAGGCCGGGATTTCTGGGTGGATGTGGCCAAGGTTCGCCTTTCCCCGCATATGACCCAGTCTGCCTTCTCCGGGCGCGGCTGGAACGAGGCGGAAAGGCGCGTCAAACAGCCGGATGCGGCAGGCGTGACGATGGTGCGGGAAGACGGGGGCTCGGCCGTGGCGAATTTTGAAGGTTTCGAGTGCCGCTGGCAGGGCGTTCCCAGTTTCAACGGACACAAGCTCTCGCTGCTGGTGGCAGGGATGTCGGGTGATCCCGGGGTCAATCTCGGCACCTACCGGGCTGTAGCCGACACTATCCAGGCGATATACGGCGACGTCGCAAACTATCATCCGCTGCAGCCTGCGCACATGCATATGGCATTCAACCCGCTGTCGCTGAGCCACGAGTGGCGCGTCCGGTCCCGGGATCTGGCGTGGTGGAAACGCCTGGGCTATTTCACCGGGATGCTGTTGCAGAATCTGGCCGGTGCATATCTCTTTATGCGCGACATCGATACCAAGGAAGTGCGCTGGAGCCGGTACCGCAGGGAAATGGCCGACAACTCGGATTTCAGAAAATTCGACGGCATGCTGCGCATGGTCATCGATGGCAACGACGCGCAGGCGGCGGCGCTGGAACGGTTTCTTGACGCGCAATTCCGCGCCGGTCTGCTGGCATACGGCATGTACAAATCGCGCGAGGCCCTAGTGACCTGCCTGGTGCAATCCTACAACGGCAACCATATGCATTTCGTCGATGGCAGCGACGGCGGCTACGCACTGGCCGCGCGCGGGCTCAAGCAGCAACTGGAAAAATTCAAGGCAACAAGAATCGCCGGATGATCATTGCCGGACCGGCTGCGGATACCTGCCGCGGATTTTTCCAGCACGCCGGTACTGACTACATCAGGATTACGTCGTATTGTTCCTGGCTGTAGAGTGTTTCCACCTGCATCGAGATCGGCTTGGAGATGAAATCGGAAAGCATCGCAAGGGCCTGCGACTCCTCGTCCAGGAACAGGTCGATCACCTGCTGCGAAGCGAGGATGCGGTATTCGCGCGCGTTGAACTGCCGCGCTTCGCGGACGATCTCGCGCAGTATCTCGTAACACACGGTCTGTGCGGTTTTCACCTCCCCCCGCCCCTGGCAGGTCGGACAGGGCTCGCACAACACATGGGCCAGACTCTCCCGGGTGCGCTTGCGGGTCATTTCCAGCAGGCCCAGCGCGGAAAATCCGTTCACGCTGATGCGCGTATGATCCCGCGCCAATGCCTTCTTGAACTCTTCCAGCACCGCATCGCGATGCTCCTGCGTATCCATATCGATGAAGTCGCAGATGATGATGCCGCCCAGATTGCGCAGGCGCAACTGCCTTGCGATGACCTGCGCGGCTTCCAGGTTGGTCTTGAAAATGGTGTCGTCGAAATTTCTCAATCCGACAAAACCGCCGGTGTTGACGTCCACGGTGGTCATCGCCTCGGTCTGGTCTATGATCAGATAGCCGCCCGATTTCAGGTCGACGCGCTTGGACAAGGCCCGCTCGATCTCTTCTTCGACGCCATGCAAGTCAAACAGCGGGCGCTCGCCCGGATAGTGCTCCAGCAATTCAGCCGCACCGGGGTTGTAG
>JAJZEQ010000120.1 GCA_021851345.1 Pseudomonadota bacterium | reverse complement strand
AGCCCGTCAATTATTGCTGGTAAAGGGCGCTGTCCCCGGTGCGATCAACGGCAAAATCGTCGTGCGCCCCGCAGTGAAAGCAGGTGTGTAATGGAACTTAAAGTCATTAACGATAAAGGGCAGCCGACCTCGAACTTGCAGGCTTCCGACGAGCTGTTCGGTCGCGAGTATAACGAGGATCTGGTCCATCAATTGGTTACCGCCTATCAGGCGAATGCGCGAGCCGGTAACAGCAAGCAAAAAGGCCGCAGCGAAGTTGCCAAAAGCACGCGCAAGCCTTTCGCGCAAAAAGGTACCGGCCGCGCGCGCGCCGGTATGGCGTCCAGCCCGTTGTGGCGTGGCGGCGGAAAGATTTTTCCTAACACCGCGGAAGAAAATTACACCCAAAAAGTAAACCGCAAGATGTACCGCGCGGGTTTGGCTTCCATCCTGTCGAAACTGGTGAGCGAGAACCGTTTGGTGGTGGTCGACAACCTGACGGTGGATTCTCCCAAGACAAAATTATTGGCGCAGAAGATCAAGGGTCTGGGTGTGGATACCAATCGTTTTCGCCTGCTGATCATCACCGATAGCATTGATGAAAATCTTTATCTGTCGTCGCGCAATCTGCCTAATGTGCTGGTATTGGAGGCCAATCAGGCCGACCCAATCAGCCTGGTGCGCTTCCCCAATGTCTTGGTGACGCGCAACGCAGTGGCCAAAATCGAGGAGATGTTCGCATGAGTACCCCGCAAGTTAGCCCCCGGCAATTAAATTCAGGGCAATTCAGCCAGGAACGTTTGATGAAAGTGCTGCTGGCCCCGCAAATCTCCGAAAAGGCAACTTACGTTGCTGAAAAGAACGAGCAAGTGATTTTTCGCGTTGCAACTGATGCGACCAAGCCGGAGATCAAGGCTGCTGTCGAAATGATGTTTAATGTAACCGTGAACAGTGTGCAAGTGGCTTGTGTCAAGGGTAAAGTCAAGCGCAGTGGCCGTATTCTTGGCCGTCGCAACGACTGGAAGAAGGCCTATGTGTGCCTGGCTCCAGGTCAGGAAATCAATTTCGCAGCAAGTGAGCAAGGGTAATCATCATGGCATTGATTAAACTAAAACCAACAACCCCGGGGCAGCGCGCAGTCGTGCGGCTGGTCAATCCTGACCTGCACAAAGGCAAGCCGGTTGCTGCCTTGCTGGAAAAGCAAAACAGCACCGCGGGGCGCAATAATAACGGGCACATCACCACGCGTCACAAGGGTGGCGGACACAAACAGCACTACCGTCTGGTGGACTTCAAGCGCGACAAGGATGGAATTCCCGCGACTGTGGAGCGTCTGGAGTATGACCCGAATCGCAGCGCAAACCTGGCTTTGACGGTGAGCGTCGCTACATCATCGCGCCCAAGGGTGTTGCTGCCGGTGCTACCCTGGTGAGCGGTTCGGAAGCGCCGATCAAGCCGGGTAATGCCTTGCCGTTGCGTAATGTTCCGGTCGGATCGACCATACATTGCATAGAAATGTTGCCGGGCAAGGGCGCACAGTTGGCGCGTTCTGCGGGAACCTCTGTGCAGCTTCTGGCTCGCGAAGGCAGTTACGCGCAGTTGCGCTTGCGTTCCGGGGAAATCCGCAAGGTGCACATCGATTGCAAAGCGACCTTGGGCGAGGTGGGTAATTCCGAGCACAGCCTCCGTTCAATTGGAAAGGCGGGCGCGATGCGTTGGCGCGGTGTTCGTCCTACCGTTCGCGGTGTGGTGATGAACCCGGTCGATCACCCGCACGGTGGTGGCGAAGGCAAGACGGCGGCGGGTCGTCATCCGGTCAGCCCGTGGGGTGTGCCGGCCAAGGGCTTCCGTACACGTCGTAACAAGCGCACCAGCGGTATGATCGTGCGTCGTCGCTTTCAGGTTTAAGGGGTAGATAGATATGGCACGTTCAGTTAAAAAGGGTCCATTTGTTGACGCTCACCTGCTCAAGAAGATTGAGACGGTACGCGCAAACAATGATAAACGTCCGGTTAAAACCTGGTCGCGTCGTTCCACGGTGCTGCCGGAATTCGTCGGTCTGACCATCGCGGTTCACAACGGCAAGCAGCACATCCCGGTGTATGTCTCCGAAAACATGGTGGGACACAAGTTGGGTGAGTTTTCCCTGACGCGCACCTTCAAAGGCCACTCTGCTGATAAAAAAGCAGTGGTCAAGAAATAAGAGGGCATGATGACAACGACTACAGCAGTTGCAAGAAAGATACATCTGTCGGCCCAAAAGGGCCGCCTGGTGGCTGATCAGATCCGCGGTTTGCCGGTTGCACAGGCGCTCAATATCCTGACTTTCAGCCCTAAAAAGGCCGCCACTATCATCAAGAAGGCTCTCGAGTCGGCTATTGCCAACGCCGAGCACAACGATGGCGCCGATATCGACGAATTGAAGGTGAAAGTCATTTACGTTGACAAGGCGGCATCCGGCAGGGGTTTTATCGCCAAGGCAAAAGGGCAAGGCAATCGTCTTGAAAAGCAGACTTGCCACATTACTGTCAGCGTAGGGAATTAAGGATAAATTATGGGACAGAAAATTCATCCAACCGGTTTCCGGTTATGCGTACGCAAGAACTGGGATTCCAAGTGGTATGCCAACAGCAAAAACTTCGCTGATTTGTTGCTCAAAGATATCGATGTCCGTGCTTACCTGAAGAAGAAACTGGTTGCTGCCGGTGTCTCAAAGGTGATTATCGAGCGTCCGGCGAAGAATGCCAAGGTGACGATATACACCGCGCGTCCCGGTATGGTTATTGGCAAAAAGGGCGAGGATATTGAATCTCTGCGCGCTGAATTGCGCAAGCGCATGGGATTGCAGGCAGTCGATGTGGCGATCGAGGAAGTTCGCAAGCCGGAAATCGACGCCCAGCTGATTGCAGAAAGCATAACTGCGCAATTGGAAAAGCGCATCATGTTCCGCCGCGCGATGAAGCGCGCGATGCAGAATGCCATGCGCCTGGGTGCGCAGGGTATCAAGATCATGAGCGCGGGCCGTTTGAATGGCATAGAAATCGCTCGTACCGAGTGGTATCGGGAGGGTCGCGTGCCATTGCATACGCTGCGTGCGGATATTGACTATGGCACTTCCGAAGCGAAGACCACTTACGGCATCATTGGTGTGAAGGTTTGGGTGTTCAAAGGCGAAATTTCCGAGCAGGAAGTTGTTGCTCCGGTGGCCGCCGAGGCGGAAAAGAAAGCAAGAAAGACAGGAGTAAAACATGCTGCAGCCAGCTAGAAGAAAATTCCGCAAGGAACAAAAGGGTCGTAACACCGGTATAGCCACCCGTGGCAACAAGGTCAGTTTCGGTGAATTCGGACTGAAGGCAGTCGTGCGCGGTCGTTTGACAGCACGTCAGATTGAGGCTGCGCGACGCGCCATGACACGACACATCAAGCGTGGCGGGCGTATCTGGATACGTATCTTCCCGGACAAGCCAATCTCCAAGAAACCAGCTGAAGTTCGCATGGGTAATGGTAAAGGCAATCCAGAGTATTACGTGGCCGAGATTCAGCCCGGCAAAATGCTGTATGAGATGGACGGCGTGGATGAAACATTGGCGCGCGAGGCATTTCGTCTTGCTTCGGCAAAGTTGCCTCTGGCCACAACTTTTGTAGTTAGACAGGTGGGGACATAACATGAAGGCCAGTGAACTCAAAGCCAAGTCCGCGGCAGATCTGCATAATGAATTGCTGTCATTGAGCAAGGCACAGTTCGGTTTGCGTATGCAAGTCGCAACACAACAAATGACCAATACCAGTGAAATGCGCAAGGTTCGGCGTGACATAGCCCGCGTGAAAACGGTATTGACAGAAAAGGGTGCCCGGAAATGAGCGATGTTAAAGAAGCAGGTAGTTTAAGTCTGAAGAGAACGCTGACTGGTACCGTCACAAGCGACAAGATGGACAAGACTGTTACGGTTCTGGTCGAGCGTAAAGTGAAACATCCATTGCTAGGGAAGATCATACGCGTATCAAAGAAATATCACGCGCATGATGAAACAAACGAGTGTCATACCGGTGATGTGGTAACGATAGAAGAGTGCCGGCCGATTGCCAGGACCAAGAGTTGGCGGGTGGCAAAGCTGCTTGAGAAAGCGGCGGAAAATTAATTGTAATTATTGCTTGCGTCTTTTGAAAATTTGCATATAATGCGCGGCTTCGTTTCATCGCCGCTTGCGGCGTCCTAACCCTGAACGGGTTCCAAAACTGGCCGCTAAGAGCGGAAAAAGTTGGAGAGTAAACAATGATACAAATGCAGTCTGTTTTAGAAGTGGCTGACAACACCGGTGCGCGCTCTGTGATGTGCATCAAGGTATTGGGTGGTTCCAAGCGTCGTTATGCTTCCGTTGGTGATGTCATCAAGGTCAGCATCAGGGATGCAGCTCCGCGTGGCCGCGTTAAAAAGGGCGAGGTATATAACGCCGTGGTGGTTCGCACCGCCAAGGGTGTGCGTCGTTCTGATGGTTCTTTGGTCAGGTTCGATGGCAATGCGGCAGTTTTGCTGAATGCCAAGCTGGAGCCGATCGGCACGCGCATCTTCGGGCCGGTGACGCGGGAATTGCGTACCGAAAAGTTTATGAAGATCGTTTCGCTGGCACCAGAAGTGCTGTAGGCGTAAACGGGTCGAGTCGAGGAAAATCATGCGCAAGATTAAAAAGAACGATGACGTTATCGTAATTACGGGCAAGGACAAGGGCAATCGCGGCAATGTGTTGCGTGTGCTGGGTGAGTTCCTGCTTGTTGGCGGCATCAACAAAGTCAAAAGGCACCAGAAGCCCAACCCGGTAAAAGGTTTGGCTGGCGGAATCGTGGAGAAAGAGATGCCCATTCATATTTCGAATGTGGCAATCTTTAACTCGGCTGCCAAAAAAGGTGACCGGGTCGGTATTAAAACGCTGGAAGACGGGCGCAAAGTTCGCGTGTTCAGATCCAGCGGCGAAGTGATAGACGCTTAAGGGGTATAGAGCATGGCTCGTTTGTATGGGTTTTATAAAGACAAGGTTGCTAAAGACCTGATGAAGCAGTTTGGCTACAAGTCGATCATGGAAGTGCCGCGCATCGAAAAGATTACCCTGAACATGGGTGTCGGCGAGGCGGTTGCTGACAAGAAGGTGATGGAATTCGCGGTAGCCGATATGCAAAAGATCGCAGGGCAAAAGCCTGTGGTTACGATGTCCAAAAAGTCCATCGCAGGCTTCAAGATACGCGAAGGTTACCCCGTTGGCTGCAAGGTGACCTTGCGCAGGGAGCGCATGTACGAATTTCTGGACCGGCTGATTTCGGTCGCGATTCCGCGTATCCGCGATTTTCGCGGTATATCGGGCAAGTCATTTGACGGGCGCGGCAACTACAACATGGGTGTGAAAGAGCAGATCATTTTTCCGGAAATTGAATACGAGAAGATCGACGCTCTGCGTGGTATGAATATCACCATCACCACCTCTGCAAAAACCGACGAAGAAGCCAGGGCCTTGCTGGCTGCTTTCAAACTCCCACTAAAGAAATGAGGGGATATTAATGGCGAAGAAGTCAGTAATTAATCGCGAGTTGAAGCGCCGCGAAATGGTTGAAAAGTTTTCGGCTAAGCGCGCAGTTCTTTTGGCGACAATTTCAAATGCAAAGCTGGGCGATGAAGAGCGTGCGGAAGCGCGCGTTAAATTGCAGGCGTTGCCGCGTGATTCAAGTCCGGTGCGTTTGCGCAACCGTTGCGCTTTGACGGGCCGTCCGCGCGGTACATTCAAAAAGTTTGGTTTGGGGCGTATCAAGTTGCGTGAATTCGCGATGCGCGGTGAGATTCCCGGTATCGTCAAGGCCAGCTGGTAGGAGAAAATATATATGAGTATGAGTGACCCGATCTCCGACATGCTGACGCGTATTCGCAATGCGCAGCTCGCGGAAAAAACATCAGTGGCAATGCCTTCTTCGAAGCTGAAAGTGGCGATTGCTGAGGTGTTGAAGGACGAAGGCTATGTAGAGGGCTTCAGTGTCGTTGCTGACGGTGGCAAGGCTACGCTGGAAATTGGCTTGAAATATTACAGCGGCCGTCCCGTGATTGAAAAAATCCAGCGCATCAGCCGTCCCGGACTGCGCATTTACAAGGGTTCCGAAGATATTCCTAAGGTGATGAACGGGCTGGGTATCGCCATCGTTTCCACTTCCAAGGGTTTGATGACCGACCGCAAAGCACGCGCCAATGGTATTGGCGGAGAAGTGCTGTGCGTAGTCGCCTAGTGAGGTAAGCATGTCTAGAGTTGCCAAGAATCCTGTTGTAGTGCCTGGTGGTGTTGAAGTCGCTTTGGCGACAAATGAAATTTCTGTAAAGGGCCCGTTGGGTACCCTGAAGCAAGCGTTATCCGGCGACGTAATGGTGGTGCGCGAGGGCGACAGCCTGATGTGCAAGGCCCAGAACGATTCCGCACAGGCCGATGCGATGTCCGGAACTTTGCGCGCTTTGCTGGCGAACATGGTGTTGGGCGTCAGCAAAGGTTTTGAACGCAAGCTGACCCTGGTTGGTGTCGGCTATCGTGCACAGGCTGCCGGAGACACACTGAATCTCACCTTGGGTTACTCGCATCCGGTTTCATACAAGATGCCGGCTGGTGTCAAGGTTGAAACGCCATCGCAAACGGAAATTGTGCTAAAGGGCGCCAGCAGGCAGCAAGTTGGTCAGGTCGCTGCTGAAATTCGCGCTTTCCGCGAACCCGAACCCTACAAAGGCAAGGGTGTACGCTATAGCGATGAAGTGGTGATTTTGAAAGAAACCAAGAAGAAATAATTGAGGCGGATATGTTGATCAAAAAAGAAGCGCGTCAGCGCAGAGCACGCAAAACCCGTGCACGCATTGCTGAAAAGAAATCGGTTCGTTTGGCAATAAGTCGCACCAATTTTCACATTTACGCGCAAGTGATTTCTGCTTGCGGCAGCAGGGTTTTGGCCAGCGCGTCCAGCGTCGAGGCGGATGTGCGCAAAGACATTGCCAATGGCGGCAACGCGGCTGCTGCAGCCGTGGTGGGCAGGCGCATTGCGGAAAAGGCAAAGAGCGCGGGTATTACCAAAGTGGCGTTCGACCGTTCCGGTAATCGATATCATGGTCGTGTCAAGGCGTTGGCTGAAGCAGCGCGCGAACACGGTCTGCAGTTCTAATTGGAGTTGAGCGATGGCTAAGCCGCAAGGAAAAATGCAACAGCAGGAAAAACGTGACGACGGCATGATCGAAAAAATGATCTCCGTTAACCGGGTAACCAAGGTGGTCAAGGGCGGGCGTATCATGGGATTCGCGGCGCTCACAGTGGTTGGCGACGGAGATGGCCGCGTTGCTATGGGCAAGGGAAAGTCCAAGGAAGTCCCGGTTGCAGTACAAAAGGCGATGGATGAGGCACGCCGCAATATGGCCAAGGTCAGTTTGAAGAACGGCACCTTGCACCACACCGTGATCGGAAAGCATGGCGCGGCTAAAGTATTGATGCAGCCCGCATCCGAGGGTACGGGTATTATCGCCGGAGGTGCCATGCGCGCTGTATTTGAGGCGGTTGGTGTACGCGATGTGCTGGCAAAGTGTATTGGTTCGAGCAACCCTTACAACGTGGTGCGAGCCACGCTTAACGGCCTGAAGGCGATGAACTCGCCTTCCGAAATTGCGGCCAAGCGCGGCAAGAATGTAGAAGAGATTTTGGGGTAAGTCATGACAAAAGCCAAAACACAAGCGAAGACAATAAAGGTCACACAGATAAAAAGCCTGATCGGCACCAAGCAATCACACCGCGATACCATACGCGGCCTGGGTTTGCGCCGCATCAACCACACCGTTCAGCTGGAAGACACTCCCTGCGTGCGCGGCATGATCAACAAAGTGTTTTACATGGTTAAGTGCGAGGCATAACAGATGCAACTCAATAAAATTAAACCTGCACAAGGTGCCAAGCACCCCAAGCGTCGCGTTGGCCGTGGTATCGGTTCCGGTTTTGGCAAGACCGCCGGTCGTGGTCACAAGGGGCAGAAATCCCGCGCAGGCGGTTTTCACAAAGTCGGATTCGAGGGCGGCCAAATGCCGCTGCAGCGCCGTTTGCCCAAGCGCGGCTTTATTTCGCTGACGCGTTATGACACAGCCCAGGTGCGTCTGTCCGATCTGCAGAAGCTGCCGGTCGACAACATAGATATACTGGCGCTCAAGCAAGCCGGTGTCGTGCATGCAAATGCGCTGACTGTAAAGGTAATCCTGTGCGGTGAGATCACCCGTGCAGTGAAGTTGCAGGGACTGCTGGCAACCAAGGGTGCACGTACAGCGATAGAAGCCGCTGGCGGTAGCATCGCCGAATAGGTTAGCACGTGAGTACAGTTTCCAAAGGCGTAAGCAAGGGTAAGTATGGCGATTTGAGCACCCGTCTGTGGTTTTTGCTTGGGGCTCTGGTGGTGTTCCGCATTGGAACTTATATTCCGGTGCCGGGCATAGACCCGTCGGTTCTGGCGGATCTGTTCAAGTCACAGAAAAGCGGTATTCTGGGCATGTTCAACATGTTTTCCGGCGGCGCACTGTCGCGTTTCAGTATTTTTGCGCTGGGCATCATGCCGTACATCTCGGCATCCATCATTATGCAGCTGGGCGCGATAGCCGTGCCTCATCTTGAGCAGTTGAAAAAGGAAGGTGAGGCCGGCCGCCGCAAGATCACCCAGTACACCCGCTACGGTACATTGGTGCTGGCGACGTTTCAGGCGTTTGGAATTTCTGTGGCGTTGCAAGCGCAACCCGGCCTGGTCCCAAATCCGGGCGGGCTGTTCCAGATAACCACGGTTATCACGTTGCTGACTGGGACGATGTTCCTGATGTGGTTGGGCGAGCAGATCACCGAACGCGGCCTGGGCAACGGGATTTCGCTGATAATATTTGCCGGTATCGCTGCCGGACTGCCCCGTGCGATCGGAAGCACGCTGGAATTGGTGCGTACCGGGGCTTTCTCGATACCGCTGGTCTTGCTGCTGTTCTTCGGAGCCATAGCGGTGACGGCACTGGTGGTGTTTGTAGAGCGTGGCCAGCGCAAGATACTGGTGAATTATGCCAAGCGTCAGGTCGGAAACAAGGTTTATGGAGGGCAGAGCTCCCATTTGCCGCTGAAGCTGAATATGGCCGGAGTAATTCCGCCCATCTTCGCTTCAAGCATAATACTTTTTCCCGCCACGCTGGCCGGATGGTTTGGAAGCGGGCAAAGCATGACCTGGCTTAAGGACATCAGCGACAAGTTGTCACCCGGGCAGCCGATTTATGTGTTGTTCTATGCTGCGGCTATCGTGTTTTTCTGTTTTTTCTACACTGCGCTGGTGTTCAGCCCTAAAGAAACAGCCGAAAACCTGAAAAAGAGCGGTGCGTTTTTGCCCGGTATACGGCCAGGTGAACAAACTGCACTGTACGTTGAAAAGATCATGATGCGTCTGACCATGGTTGGGGCGGTATATATTTCCCTGGTCTGTTTGCTGCCGGAGTTTCTGGTGGTCAACTGGAATGTGCCATTTTATTTTGGCGGAACTTCTTTGTTGATTCTGGTGGTCGTGACCATGGACTTCATGGCGCAGGTCCAGTCATATTTGATGACACACCAGTACGAGGGCCTGCTTAAGAAAGCCAACTTCAAAGGCGGGTTGACGCGCTAATGTCTAAAGAAGATGTGATTCAAATGCTGGGGGAAGTGGAAGAATCGCTGCCCAATGCAACTTTTAGAATAAAACTGGAAAATGGCCATGTGGTATTGGGCCATATCTCGGGAAAGATGCGTATGCACTACATACGCATCCTGCCGGGAGACAAGGTGACGGTTGAGTTGACGCCGTATGATTTGAGCAAGGCGCGCATTGTTTTCCGCGCCAAGTAGTTGAGCGAGTGAGGAGAGAAAAATGAGAGTTCAGGCATCAGTTAAAAAGATCTGCCGCAATTGCAAAATTGTTATTCGTAAACGCGTGGTGAGGGTGATATGTACTGAACCGCGCCACAAGCAACGCCAAGGTTGAATGACCAGGCTTATTTGAGCATGGACGGCTTTGGGTGTTATAATCTTCGACTTTCAAAAGATAGGGTAGCTGCATGGCACGTATAGCAGGGGTCAATATCCCCAATCATCAACACGCCGTGATTGCTTTGACAGCAATCTACGGTATCGGACGCACGCGTTCGCAAGCGATATGTGCGGCAGCTGGCGTGAATGCTGCCGCCAGGATAAAGGACCTGACCGACGCTGAAGTTGAAAAGCTTCGCGAACAGGTCGCCAAAATCACGGTGGAGGGTGATCTGCGTCGTGAAACGACAATGAACATCAAGCGCCTGATGGATTTGGGCTGCTACCGCGGAGTGCGGCACCGTCGCGGCCTGCCTTGCCGCGGGCAGCGCACCCGCACCAACGCACGCACCCGCAAGGGCCCGCGCAAGGCGATTGCAGGCGCCAAAAAGTAGATCGCTATAACGCTTAAAGGATTAAATAATGGTTAAGCCAAGCACGAAAGTGCGCAAGAAAGTCAAAAAGAACGTGGCGGAAGGCATCGCCCACGTACACGCATCTTTTAACAATACCATCGTCACGATCACTGATCGTCAGGGAAACACCTTGGCATGGTCCACCAGCGGAGCGAACGGCTTCAAGGGCTCGCGTAAAAGCACCCCGTTTGCTGCACAGGTTGCGGCTGAGACTGTGGGCAAGTCGGCTGTGGAGTGCGGTGTGAAAAATCTTGAAGTGCGCATCAAGGGACCCGGCCCAGGCCGTGAATCCGCCGTGCGCGCTTTGAACGCTGCTGGTTTTAAGATCACCAGCATTTCCGATATTACGCCGGTGCCGCACAATGGTTGCCGTCCGCCTAAAAAGCGCCGTATCTAATCTTTTGGGAGTCGATCTTGGCTAGAAATCTTGATGCAAAATGCCGTCAGTGCCGCCGCGAAGGCGAAAAGCTTTTTCTGAAGGGCGAAAAATGTTTTACCGACAAATGTGCGGTTGAGCGCAGGGCCTATCCGCCCGGCCAGCACGGACAAAAGAAAAACACCCGTCTGTCCGAGTACGGCGGTCAGTTGCGTGAAAAACAGAAAGTTCGCCGTATCTACGGCGTGCTGGAAGGACAGTTCCGCCTCACCTACAAACAGGCTGAACAGCAGCGCGGCATTACCGGCGAAAGCCTGCTGCAGATTCTGGAATCCCGGCTGGACAATGTTTCGTACCGCATGGGTTTCGGCGCATCGCGTTCTGAAGCGCGTCAGGTTGTGCGTCACAACGGCCTGCTGGTTAACGGTAAGCGCGTGAATATCCCTTCTTACCAGGTGCGCCCGGGTGACGTGGTTGAAGTGGTCGAAAAGACCCGGACACAATTGCGTATCAAGGCTGCAATCGCTGCGGCCGAGCAGCGCGGTTTTCCGGAATGGATCGAAATGGACACCAAGGCCTTCAAAGGAATTTTTAAAGCCAAACCACAACGTGCCGAACTGCCTGCAACCATCAACGAGCATCTCGTGGTTGAGTTGTATTCCAAGTAATCCACGCGGAGTAGCATATGTCTAAAAATGATTTTTTGAAGCCACGCATCATTGAAGTGCAAAAGATTTCAGACACCCAGGCCAAGGTGGTGATGGAACCTTTTGAACGAGGCTATGGCCACACACTGGGCAACGCATTGCGCCGCATCCTGTTGTCGTCGATGCAGGGCGCGGCTCCGACCGAAGTCAAAATGGCCGGAGTGTTGCACGAATATGCGACCATAGACGGAGTGCAGGAGGATGTCGTCGACATCCTCCTGAACCTCAAGGGTGTGGTGTTGCGTTTGCACAACACGCCTGAAGTTGTGCTGACCCTTAAAAAGGAAGGCCAGGGAGTAGTGACGGCAGCCGACATCAGCGGCAATGCCGATGTCGAGGTGATCAACCCGGACCACGTGATTGCCCATCTTACTGCGGGCGGCAAGCTGGACATGCAGATCAAGGTTGAACAGGGCCGCGGTTATGTGTCCGCGATTTCCAGACTGGCGCCGAATGAAACACGCGCAGTCGGACATATCGCACTGGACGCTTCGTTCAGCCCGGTTAATCGCGTGAGCTATGCCGTCGAAAGCGCGCGGGTTGAGCAACGTACCGATCTGGACAAGCTGGTGATGCACATTGAAACCAACGGTGCGGTAGACCCGGAGGAAGCCATTCGCAATGCCGCGCGCATTCTGGTGGATCAGTTCTCGGTGTTCGCCGCGCTGGAAGGTACCGAGCCTATTGTTGAGAAGGTGCAAACTCCAAAGGTCGATCCTATCCTGTTGCGTCCGGTTGACGATCTGGAACTGACTCCGCGTTCTTCGAACTGTCTCAAGGCGCAGAGCATCCATTACATCGGCGATTTGATCCAGTACACCGAAAATGATCTGCTGCGCACCCCGAACCTGGGCCGCAAGTCGCTGAACGAAATCAAACAGGTTCTTGCCGAGCACAATTTGTCGCTGGGCATGAAGCTGGAAAACTGGCCGGCCACAACCGCTTGAAGCGGCGGTTCTATACACCAGATCAAGAAATCCAGTAGCCAAAAAAACAGAATCAAGAGAGGCAATCATGCGTCACCGTTTAGGTTTAAGAAAACTCAACCGTACCAGCAGTCACCGTCTGGCAATGTTCCGCAACATGACCGTGTCACTGTTGCGCCACGAGCTCATCAAGACAACCCTGCCCAAGGCCAAGGAGTTGCGCCGCGTTGCCGAACCAATTTTGACATTGGGGAAAACACCGAGCCTGGCCAACCGCCGTTTGGCGTTTGCCCGTTTGCGTGATCGCGAGATGGTCACCAAACTGTTCGACGAACTCGGACCGCGCTACGCGGCACGCAACGGCGGATACTCGCGTATTCTCAAGTTTGGCTTCCGCAAGGGGGACAATGCACCGATGGCGCTGGTCGAACTGATGGATCGCCCGGTTGACGCAACCGCGGTTGATGTCGAATAAATAGGAATGCAGCAGCAAACAAAAAGCCGGATTCGTCCGGCTTTTTGCATTTGTATACCCGCACCTAGCCGGATTCCCCGAATTTTCTGCGCAGTGCTTTCAGTTTCCCGCGCCGGGTCTTGCCCTCGATACGCTTCTTGACCGAGTTGCGCGTCGGCCTGGTGGGAGTTCGTTTCTTCCGTGTAACGGTTGCGCTATTGATCAACTCGGCCAGCCTTGCCAGGGCGTCATCGCGGTTCTTTTCCTGGCTGCGATAACGCTGCGCCTTGATGATGATCACCGCATCGCCGGAAATTCGCCTGTCCTTGAGCTGCACAAGGCTCTCTTTGCAACTATCGGGCAGCGACGATGCCCTGATATCAAAGCGCAGGTGGATGGAGGTCGAAACTTTGTTGACATTCTGGCCGCCTGCCCCCTGCGCGCGAATCGCATGCAATTCGATCTCGTTATCCGGAATGGCGATATTTTTGGATATCTGCAGCATGGTCGTGCGCGGGGAGATTATCTGTCGAGTGCCTGTTTCAAATACATTCCTGTGGCGCTGAGCTGGTTTTTCGCGATATCTTTGGGCGAGCCTTCGGCGATAATGCGGCCGCCGCCTTCACCGCCTTCCGGGCCGAGATCGATCACCCAGTCGGCAGTCTTGATCACATCGAGATTGTGCTCGATCACCACCACGGTGTTGCCTTGGTCGCGAAGCTTGTGGATCACCTTGAGCAACATCGCGATGTCGTGAAAGTGCAGGCCGGTGGTTGGCTCATCGAGGATATACAGGGTCCGGCCTGTGTCGCGTTTGGACAGTTCGAGCGAAAGTTTCACTCGCTGCGCCTCTCCTCCGGACAGCGTGGTGGCTGATTGCCCCAGCGTGATATATCCAAGTCCGACATCGAGCAGCGTTTGCAGTTTGCGCGCGATGATGGGCACCGGCTTGAAAAATTCGTGCGCCTGTTCGACGGTCATCAGCAGTATCTGGTGCACGTTCCTGCCCTTGTAATTGATCTCAAGGGTTTCGCGGTTGTAGCGATGGCCGTGGCACACGTCGCAGGGCACATACACATCCGGCAGGAAGTGCATTTCAACCTTGATAACCCCGTCACCCTGGCAGGATTCACAGCGCCCACCCTTGACGTTGAACGAAAAGCGTCCGGGCCCGTAGCCACGCTCGCGCGCTGACGGTGCTCCGGCGAAAAGTTCGCGGATAGGTGTGAACAGGCCGGTATAAGTTGCCGGATTGGAGCGCGGTGTTCGGCCGATAGGGCTCTGGTCTACGTTGATCACCTTGTCAAAAAATTCCAGCCCGCTGATCTCGGCGTAGGGCGCCGGCTCGGTGTTGCTGCCGTACAGATGACGGGCCACGGCGGGATACAAGGTGTCGTTGATCAGCGTTGATTTTCCTGAACCGGATACTCCGGTCACACAAACCATCAGGCCGACGGGCAGGTTCAGCGTCACATCCTTGAGGTTGTTGCCGCTGGCGCTGACAATTTGCAGCATGCGTTCCGGATCAGGCTTGCGGGATTTTGCCGGCATCGCGATGCTGCGGCGGCCGGTCATGTAATCGCCGGTCAGCGAATCCCTGTTCCGGCAGATATCGTCCGGCGTGCCTTGCGCAACTATCAGTCCGCCGTGCTCACCCGCGCCCGGCCCCATGTCCACTACATAATCTGCGGCGCGGATCGCCTCTTCATCGTGTTCCACCACGATCACGCTGTTGCCCATATCACGCAGTTTCTTCAATGTGGTCAACAGACGGTCATTGTCACGCTGATGCAGGCCTATCGAGGGCTCGTCCAGCACATACATCACACCGGTCAGCCCGGAGCCGATCTGCGAGGCGAGGCGTATGCGCTGTGCCTCCCCGCCGGACAGGGTTTCGGCGGAACGTTCCAGGGACAGATAATCCAGTCCGACGTTGTTCAGGAACGATAAACGGCTGGCAATTTCCAGCACGATTTTATCCGCAATAACCTGTTTTTGCCCCTGCAGTTTCAAGCCCTGGAAGAAAGCCAGTGCCTGCTTCAACGGCAGTGCGCTGATCTCGTATAAATTTTTATCCGCGACGCGCACATGGCGCGCTTCCAGGCGCAGGCGCGTGCCCTTGCATTCCGGGCAGGTGCAGCTGTTCAGATATTTCGCCAGTTCCTCGCGCACGGTGGGCGAATCGGTCTCCTTGTAGCGGCGCTCCAGATTGTGCACGACGCCTTCAAAGGCGTGCTCGCGCAGTGTCGGTTTGCCGCGCTCGTTCAGGTATTGGAAAGCGATTTCGGTTTTGCCGCTGCCGTACAGAATCACCTGCTGGATCCTTTCCGGCAGGCTTTCGAAGGATTGTTCTATATCGAAGCTGTAGTGTTTGGCCAGTCCCGTGAGCAGCTGGTGGTAGAACTGGTTGCGCCTGTCCCAGCCTTTGATCGCGCCGGAGCTCAGGCTGAGAGTCGGGAAAGCAACGATGCGCTTGGGGTCGAAGAAACTGATATTGCCGAGACCGTCGCACTTGGGGCAGGCACCCATCGGGTTGTTGAACGAGAACAGGCGCGGTTCCAGTTCCGGCAATGAATAGTTGCAGACCGGACAGGCGAATTTTGCCGAAAATGAATGCTCCTTGTCCGTATCCATCTCGACCGCAACAGCGCGGCCGTCGGCGTGACGCAACGCCGTCTCGAACGATTCGGCCAGGCGTTGTTTGGATTCCGCGTTCACCTTCAGCCTGTCCACGACGATTTCCACCGTGTGTTTTTTGGTCTTCTGCAGGGTCGGCAGCGCGTCCATCTCGTACACCTTGCCGTTGATGCGCAGCCGCGTAAAGCCCTGCGCGCGCAGTTCGTCGAACAGGTCCAGCTGCTCGCCCTTGCGCTCGACGACCAGGGGGGAAAGAATCATGATGCGCGTGCCTTCAGGCAGCTGCAGCACATGATCCACCATCTGTCCGACGCTCTGCGCCTGCAGCACCAGATCATGCTGCGGGCAATACGGATCGCCCGCGCGCGCGAACAGCAGGCGCAGGTAATCGTGGATTTCGGTGACCGTGCCGACCGTGGAGCGCGGGTTATGCGAAGTGGCTTTCTGTTCTATGGCGATGGCCGGCGACAAGCCCTCGATCAAGTCCACATCCGGCTTTTCCATCAACTGCAAAAACTGTCGCGCGTACGCCGACAGGGACTCAACATAGCGGCGCTGTCCCTCGGCATACAAAGTGTCAAACGCGAGTGAGGACTTACCTGATCCAGACAGGCCGGTGATCACCACCAGCTTGTGGCGCGGAAGATCGAGGCTTATGTTCTTTAAATTATGGGTGCGAGCACCGCGTATCCGTATCTGTTCCATGCGAACCATCTTGAGTGAGGCCAGCCTGCCAATATACGCGATTTTGCATGCTTTCCCAACACGTGATTGTGGGAATACCGGGAGTGGGGTGCAGATGCTTTCCAAGTCAATTCCAATGGGGCAGAAACGAGCCACGCGTTTCCGGAATCACGGTCATACTCACGGAGCCTTGATCGTGCAGCCGGAAACCCTTAGGCGCGATTTCCCCTTCACGCTGGACTTGCGCCGTATGCCCGATATACCATCCGGACGCACATCAAAACAGGTCTCCGGATTGCGCATGGATTACGACGTACTCATCATCGGTTCCGGCCCCGCCGGCCAACAGGCCGCGTGGCAGGCGGCGCGCATGGGCAAACGCGCGGCGATCATCGAGCGCAAACCCAAGCTCGGCGGAGCGGGTCTGCAAACCGGCACGATACCCAGCAAGGCGATGCGCGAAGTGGCTTACCTGCTGTCGCGCTCGGGCTACGGCGGCATGCGCCAGGCTCTCGCGCCCGATAGTGTAAACCGCCACGCCTTGCTGGCCGATGCGGTGCGGCGCAAGGAAGTGGTGATCGCGCAGCAGGAGTCGGTAATCCTGCAGCGCCTGCTGCGTTCCGGTGTCGCGCTGATTCCGGGCGAGGCGGCGTTTGCCGATGCGCATACGATGCAGGTCACCGACGCGGCAGGCAACATACGCACAATATCCGCCTCCGCCATTGTGCTGGCCAGCGGTTCCCGTCCGCGCCGCCCGGCCGATGTTCCGTTCGACAAGAAGACCGTGCTGGATTCCACCTCCATCCTGAATCTGCGCCACCTGCCGGACAGCCTGACGGTGGTGGGCGGCGGCGTGATCGCGTGCGAATTCGTCTCGATATTCGCGGCACTGGGCGTCAAGGTCTGCGTGGTGGACAGCCACGCGCAATTGCTGGAATATCTGAGCGAAGATGTGGTGGGCGTGCTGGCCGACAGTTTTCTCGGCATGGGCGTCAGCTTCCACATGGAGGAACGCGTCGCCCATATACGCCGTGAACAAGGCGGCACGCTCACGGTGCTGGAAAGCGGCAAACAGATACGCGGCGACGCGGTGCTCTACGCGCAGGGCAGGCAACCCAACAGTGAAAAGCTGCATGTCGAGCACGCCGGCATCGTTGCAGAAGGCGGCTGGATAGCAGTCAACGAGCATTACCAGACCAGCGTGCCGCACATCTTCGCGGTCGGCGACCTTATCGGCCGTCCCGCGCTTGCCTCGACCGGTATGGAGCAGGGCCGCGCGGCGGTGTTGTATGCCTTCGATGGCGAGCAGCAGGTCACCGCGGAAAATCTGCCGATGGCGGTTTACACCATCCCGGAAATTTCCTATGTCGGCAAAACCGAAAAAGAAGTGCAGCAGGAGAATATTCTCTATCGGGTCGGGCGCGCCTTTTTCAAGGACAGCGCGCGCGGGCAGATCATCGGCGACGCGCAGGGCCTGCTCAAGCTGATCGTCGATGCGCGCAACGAGAAATTGCTGGGTGTGCATATCGTCGGCGAGCAGGCCAGCGAGCTGATCCACATCGGGCAACTGGTGATGAACTTTCACGGCACCGTGCGCGACCTGGTCAGCAATGTGTTCAACTACCCGACACTCGCCGAGTGCTACAAGATCGCCGCGATGGATTGCATACACCAGTTGAAGCAAAACAGCATGCAGTCCGGATAACCTGCGGCCGTTTGCGATTTGTCAGGGCTTTCCATAGCTTGGGTTGACGGAAAAAATGTAGCGGTAATATTGATCATGTGCAGTGTGTGTATGCTTGTTCGGTGCCTTTTACTTCCGGTCGAGGTGTAATATATCCAGCAAGAAAACGGACGGTCGTGACCGGCAACAAGCGGTCAGCACCCGCCGGTCGCGGCATGTTCTCCATTGCAGTCATTGAAATGACGAAAAAATCAGCAGCGGCCATTCAGTCTGCGAGATCAGATTTTCCATTTGGCAGTCTGCAACGCAGCGATAACGGCCGTTACCGGGGGTGGCAGCTTACGGGTAGAGGACGAACACAAACGAGTAAACCATCGCATGAAGCCGAAAATGCTGGCATGGTAGTTTGATTCCGCCCATGCCAGCTTTCGCCTCTCACGCCATTCCCAGCGGCTCCATCCGGTGTTTATATCTGGCGGATGAAGATCAAGGCGTCATCAAAACCGGACTTTGACGAACGCCGACGGTCCATGGATTTTGAGCTGCAAATTTACGTCAATGGCGTCAGTGCGGGTCAGGTCAAACTGACTCATGCTGTAGTCAAAAACAACGCCTACGTTTTTGACCGGGAACCATTCGACCCCCGTTGATGCGTTGTAAATCTCGCCGTTCAAACGACCCTGCGAGTGCTTCACGCCAGAGGCATCGGCGAAAAGGCGCAGATTCGGGTTGATGGCGTGGCGCACGCCGATCTCCAGAAGGGGCGCTACTGCGTCGTTGCTGTATTCGGCGTTTATGCCGGCGGTCGCGTTGTTGATGGACGCGGTGGCATTCGCGTTCATACTGACCTTGTAGTAAGCAGCGCCTGCGCCCAGACCAATAACGGTGTTGCCGGTGCCAAGCCACCACTTGTAATCCAGCTTCGCAAAGTCGAGCTTGATATCGAGGCTGGCATTGCCAACCGTCGTCAACGCTGTGCCGTTGACGTTCGTGTTGTTGGCCATGGCACCCGTGTAGCCGCGTTTGTACTGGTAATAGTCGAAGGACAGGCCCTGGCTGTCGAGGATCATGATGTCGGCTTTGACACGAGGCATCGTTTTCATGCCTAGCCCGATATCACCCGACTGGAGATTGCCGTACGGGGTATTCAGGGAGGCATTGAACTTTGGGTCAGCGCGGTAGACGCCGACGGAGAAGCTGGCACGGTCCAGCGCAGGCGACAGCTCTGCCGAAGCGGGCATCGATATCATCAAACTTGATCCCGAAGCGGCCATGAGCGCGAGGATGCGGGCACCCCGACGTGGGAGGGTATCCTCTTTGGCGTCACCTACGGATGCCTGAACTGCGCCGACGTTTTTCTGGATGTTGCCTTTCACTTCAAGATCATTGTTAACCACGACCTTACCAACGACCTTCTTTACCTTGCCGTTAGTTTCTTCCAATCGCCCTTTGACCTGATCCTTGTTGATGTTCATGATTCGCTCCTGAGAAAATAAGCCAGCCTAATTTCGACGCGCGGCACCTGCCACGCACTCGTTACCGTAGTTCATCGCCTGCGTCAGGTCTGTTCGCTGTCGCACACATTCGGAATAGTCTGGATTTTCTGGATCGAGAAGCAGGTTCGGCACTGCGTTCATCATCATCACTAAGAACGGCATGCAGGGATTTAAGTGTAGAGTGCCGCATTGAAGCGCGATGCCAAGGGCTTGCAGGTGTTAGTGAGCAGTGTGGCCAGGGCCGTGCCGCAGGCCAACCACGCCCAGTCCTATGCGACATTTACATTCAAATTCGTCAGCTGATCTCTAGGCTTGAAATGAATGGCCGCTATCACCAGCCATGGCTGTCTGCAAAGGGTTATTTGGAGAAATCAATTTTGTTAAATTGATTGCAGGAACGTGGACGGTTGCCCAGAACACGCAACGTGTTGCTAAGAGCCAGCCAATCTGGCCGATTTTTGCGCTATTTAACTTCTGCTTCCGGCCGTGCGGCCATTCACAAGTTTATATTTCTATAACCCGTGTGAGTCGAAGCATTTGTTGGCTTATCTGGGATCATAGTAGGCGGGCATCGAGTCGGCATCATATTCCTGATGTATCGACAAATCCTCGGCGCTTGCCTCGTCAGCAATCTCATCACTGCTTCGCCTGTCCGGACACCCCAGGAACAGCAGAGATGTTACGAATGCATAAGTGACAAGTTTTACAGATGTTCTGTTTTCCATGATTCCTCCTAAGATAAAGTCAAGGTGGAGTTGCTGTAAATACATAGAGCAAATGTTGTGCCACTGACTGCGGCGCAGCCATATATCAGCCGGGTTGTAAGGGGTGGCCCGGTGCGCTACCGGCGGAATTGCCCGCTGCTGCAGACTTTTGCGTCTGCCCTGCCGTGAAAGACCGGGTGGCGGACGCCAGCAATGCTCGTGACGTGTCTCTGCTGTTGGCGGTTTGCACCGCACTCATGTAGTGCCTGTCACAATCAAAAATGCACCGTAACGCAACGATACCGGCATCCTGCGCAATACTGCCGGCCACCGGCTGGCAGCCTTGCCCGGCAAGAAATGCCATAATCCAACCTCGAAAAAGGAGCGCATCATGGCATTTGTTGTCGCGGCAATCTGGAAGGCCAAACCCGGTGAGGAGGGACGGATACAAGAGGTCATCAGGATAATGACGCCGCTGTCCCGCAAGGAGCCGGGAAATTTGTTCTATCAGGCCCAGGTTTCAGCCCAGGACCCGGCGAAGTTCTTTTTGTATGAACAGTACGCCAGCGAACAGGCCTATGAAGAGCACAAGGCGTCGGAGCACTTCCGGAAACACGTATTAGGCTATGCCCTCCAGTACTTGGAGGCCCGCGAGGTTGCGACCTACGAGACGATTGATGTCTGAGGGGTCGGACATTGGTTTGTTTGCATCCGAGACGGAGGGAAAAGTGGCTGCGGTGTTTTTCAGGGTGTCATCATGTACTTTGTAAAAATATATTTCATACTTGGTCTGGCGATGTTCTGCGTCGTACTCTGGGATTACAAGTGTTTGCCAAAGACCGCAAAGCGGCTGGTGAAGCAGCCGGGTGATAAAACCGGCTTTTCCCTTGTTGTACTGGCAGTGCGGAATCTGTCGCTGATGACATTGTTTGCATTTTTTCTCTGGCCGCTGATTGTGGTGCTGGAACTATCCGGAAATAAGGAAAAGTGAGAAATCCGGTGCGGCACACGAATTTTGCCCGGCAAGCGACGCCGGGCGCTTGCACGGTCACTCCCGAGTGACCGGGATTAAGCAAACCAATGCGGCAGATATTTATTTAACTGTTCCTGCAATATTTCCATCCCTGATTCGTCTACACCGGTATGGCCACGACATTAACCTCCAACGCGCTGATGGTTGAACAAGAAAAGCGTATCGCTGAAGCCGTCACGCGCGAGCGCGGGCGGCTGGGGAATTTCATCAGGCGCAGGGTGCCCGATGTCGGCGAAGCGGAGGACATCCTGCAGGACGTGTTATACGAGTTTGTCGCGGCCTACCGGCTGCCGGAATCCATCGAGCAGGTCGGCGCATGGTTGTTCGGCGTGGCGCGCAACCGCATCATCGACCGCTTCCGCAAAAACAGGGAGCAGCCGCTGCCAGAAATAGCGGGCGAGGATGAAGATGGAATCTGGCTCGATGAAGTCCTGCCATCGCCGGATGCGGGGCCGGAAGCGGCTTACGCATGGTCGGTGCTGATTGGGGAATTGTATGCCGCGCTAACCGAGTTGCCCGAGGATCAGCGCGCCGTGTTCATTGCCCACGAACTGGAAGGGCGCAGCTTCAAGGAGCTGGCGGCGGAAAGCGGCACGGGCGTCAATACTTTGCTGGCGCGCAAGCGTTATGCGGTGCTGCATTTGCGCGCCAGACTGCAAACGATTTACGACGAATTTGATTTGTGAAGGAGAATTAAGATGGGCATGAGTTGCTGGAAAACGAGATGCTGGAAGATGGGGCTGCTGGTGCTGGCCGGCATTGCGGCATCGGGCTGGGTGTTGATGGCGCTGTGGAACTGGCTGATGCCGGCATTATTTTCCGGCACCAGGGAGATCGGCTATCTGCAGGCCCTGGGGCTGCTGGTATTGAGCAAGATACTGTTCGGCAGTTTCCGCGGACGCGGTTGTCATGGACGCTGGCACCGCCAACGCCTGGAGCAAATGACACCGGAAGAGCGCGAGAAATTCGAGGCTGGTATGCGTGGCTGCTGCGGCAAGCGCAAGGGAGACGGTGAGGACGCGCCTAAACAGCAGCATGAGTAAGCGCGCAATGCGTTTGATGGACCGGGGTGTTTACTGGCCAGGCCAGTCGAGGCGCGGTGAATTCCCCGGCGGGCCCGGGCCGCGTGACTGCCGATTTTTTCAGTCTGTATGGTGTTGTGCCGATACCGGCAGATTGCGGCATTCCCACAAGCCTAATAGGTTGATTATGTGCTTGGTGATTTTACAGTGAGTGCTATAGAATCGCCCGCTTCGGTTGCTCCAACCGGAACGTCGATTGTGCGGGCGGCATGTGAACTGGCGGGGAAGACCGGACGAACGGATTGATGAAGGCGTGTGAGTTGCGTAAAGACCAATAGCTGTTATTTTCCGGAACTGAAATTCGTAAACATTTTCATTGTGAATAAGCCGACCCAAAAATTAGCCGCCGTTTCCGCCGCCGCCTTGCTGCTGGCGGGTTGTGCCGTGGGGCCGGACTTCAAGCGCCCGGAGCCCCCGTCGGTCAAGGCTTATACCGCTGCGCCGCTGCCCAAAAATACTGCAGCGACGGATACTGTCCAATCACAAAAATTCATGGAAGGCGGGGATATCCCCGCCCAATGGTGGGAGCTGTTCCATTCTCCGGCCCTGAACCAGCTGGTGGAGCGCGCGCTGAAGGCCAACCCCAATCTGCAAGCAGCACAGGCCACATTGCGGCAGGCACAGGAAAATGTCTATGCGGCACAAGGGGCGCTGTACCCCTCCGTCAATGCCAACGGATCGGCTACCCGGCAAAAGTTCGTTGGCGCGGAATTTGGCCAGCCGTCCTACCCGGGCTCGATATTCAGTTTGTATGGCGCTTCGGTCAGCGTTTCATACGGCCTGGACCTGTTTGGCGCGGCACGCAGGACGCTGGAGGTCATAGGCGCGCAGCAAGAGTTTGAGGGCTTTCAGCTCGAGGGGGCCTATCTGGCTCTGACCGCGAATGTGGTGACCACGGCGGTGCAGGAAGCTTCGTTGCGCGCGCAGATAACCGCGACCCGCGAGATCATCGATGCCGAAAGCCAGCAACTGGACGTGTTGCAGAACCAATACAAAGTGGGCGGGATCGCGCTTTCCGCTGTGCTGGCGCAAAAAACGCAGCTTGCGCAAGCCCGCGCCAATCTGCCGCTGCTGGAAAAGCAGCTGGTGCTGATCCGTAATCAATTGGCCACGCTGGCCGGCTCTTTCCCCAGCGAAAACGAGGCGGCGGCATTCGATCTTGAAATGCTGCAACTCCCGCAGGAATTACCCGTCAGCCTGCCTTCCAGGCTGGTTGAGCAGCGCCCCGACATTCGTGCGGCGGAGTCCATGCTGCATGCTGCCAGCGCCCAGATCGGCGTGGCTACCGCCAATATGCTGTCGCAACTCACCCTCAG